>NZ_NKRF01000085.1:0-47120 GCF_003408955.1 Pseudomonas sp. GL93 | reverse complement strand
GGGCTATCGCGCCAAACACAACTCCCGACAACAACACCGCCCAAATGTGGGAGCTGTCGAGCCCAGGCGAGGCTGCGATGGCGGCGGCACAGGCAACATCTTCAGCGCCTGAACCACCGCTATCGCAGCCTCGCTGAAGCTCGACAGCTCCCACAGGGGATTGGTGGTGCTGGGTTGATCTCGGTTCACTGGGCTATCGCGCCAAGCGCAATTCTCGGCAGCAACACCGCCCAAATGTGGGAGCTGTCGAGCCCAGGCGAGGCTGCGATGGCGGCGGCACAGGCAACATTTTCAGCGCCTGAACCACCGCTATCGCAGCCTCGCTGAACCTCGACAGCTCCCACAGGGGATTGGTGGTGCTGGGTTGATCTCGGTTCACTGGGCTATCGCGCCAAGCGCAATTCTCGGCAGCAATGGCAGGATCTTCAGCCTTGCAACATCAGCATGTCTTCAAAGAACCCACCCACCGGCTCAGTGGGATGGCACAGCTGGATTTCCAATACCCAGGCCATTTCACTCGGCGAGATCTCCAGGTCAGCCAACTCTTTGCTCTCGAACAATGCATGGGGAAAATCCGCAAGGCGATGCCCCGCCAGGTTGCGCGCCAGCCTCCAACCCTTTGACGCAGCGCTCTGCTCGGCGAAGTCGTAAAGTTCACGCCCGGTCAGGCCACGCAGCCACGCTTGGCGTGTTTCATCGAAGACTTCATGCAGGGCAGTTCTACAGGCCCGGTGCAACTGCCCATCGCCAAACACAAACGTATCGCCATAGTCCCCTTCATAGCCATCCCACACCGGGCCAAGATCGACCACGGCAATGTCATTAGCGCGCAGCCTGCGCTGACGATCAATACCCTCGCGCGGCGGGCGCACAGTGTCGGCGCCAAAACGAATGTAGGTCGGATGCCAGGTGTGCGAAGCGCCCATGGCCTGCAGTTGCCGGGCAGCCATCTCAAGGGCTTCGCCGGTGGTCATGCCGACCTTCAACTGGCTGGCAATCGCCGCCAGGGCACGTATGGATTTTTCCCGCGCAGCCAGCATGCCGTCCAAGGAATAACGCGGGCCGACTTTCTCCCAGACCGGGTCAAACGACAGGGAGGCTGTTCCAGCACTTGACCGACCACTGGCAACAAACGCCTCCGCGATAAACCGGTGGCTCGGCAACCCCGCTTCAAGGCAATGGGTGCGCACCTGGCTGAGCATTGCACCGTTACCGCACGCATACACCTGGACCTGCTCCCAGTGATGCCCGTGACCGGATGCAACCTCCTGCACCCTGCCCTCGGATGACCGCACGGGATGCCAGCGAAAACGGGGATGCTCAAGCATCGCGTGGTCGAGGAAGGCGCTGTCATAAAAGTCCGCCGATTGCGCGCCGCCCCAATACAACGTCACTTCGACATCGCGCTTTAACGCGGTCAGCAGGATCGGCTTGATGCCCGCGTAACCAGTGCCCGTGGCAAATAAGACCACGGGCGCCGCCTCATCGTCCTGCCAGGTACAGGCACCAAACGGCCCTTCCACATGCAGACGCTCACCCACGCCAAGACCACTCAGGATACCCTCGGAAAAGTACCCGCCACTCACCCTTCGAATCTGGAAGACCAACCGCCCTTCATCATCGGCGGGCAGGTTGGCAACCGAAAAGCAGCGCGTGTCACCGTCCGCCAGGCGGAACTTGAGGTATTGGCCAGCCCGCACCGCCACTGGGGTTTCGGGCGTCAATATCAACTCGATCACATCGGGCCCCAGCGCACGCTTGCTATGCACTTGCGCCGCCACTACCAGCGCGGGCGTATCCAGCGACCAGCCGGGAATATGCAGGCGCATGTCGCCACAGGCGTGGCTCTGGCATAACAACATCTCATTGGCTGCCAAAGGATAAGAAGGCTGCGGCGCGCCCGGCGCCAGGCGCTTGGCCCGGTACGCACCTTCAGCGACCACTACCTTGCACGAACCGCAGGCGCCACGGCGACAAGAGAACGGCACGGCCAGGCCACTGGCGAGCATGGCGTCGAGCAAGAGTTCGTCGCCCGCTTCAAAGGTTTTCCCCGAGGGAGAGAGTTCGATGACATGACGTGTATTCATAAAGACCTCGGGATGAGTGAGACCTGATTGTTGCGCTAGACTAGGCCCATTAAAACCTCCAGATTTGGATACTTCAGATGGTCCAGATGCGTAAATGGCGCCCCTTGCTGCGGCTTGAAGAAGGCACCGGCCAGGCGTCCTACCGCAAGATTGCCGAAGGCTTGGTCAATGCCATCCTCGAGGGCCGCCTGCCACCTGGAACATTGCTGCCAGGCACGCGGGAAATGGCGCAGTTGCTCGACGTCAACCGCAAGACGGTGATCCTGGCTTACGAAGAAGCCATGACCAAGGGCTGGCTGGTCAGCGAGCCGCGCCGTGGCACCTTCGTCAATGCGCAGCTGACACCCAAGCAACTGCCCGGCGTTACCCAACCGTCTTTCGCGCCGCCGTTGCTGGAGCAACCACGGGTACCCTATTTCACCCATAACGCCCAAGTGGTCGCGCTTGAGCATCGACACGGCGCGCTGTTTTTCGACAACGGCACCAGCGACCACCGCCTGCTGCCCCAGGCCGTTTTGCACCGTTACTATCGCCACGCACTGCGCAACAGTTTCGCCTCCAATACCGTGCGCTACGGCAGTGAGGGCACCGGCTATCATTTGCGCTGCGCCCTGGCCGAGATGCTGCGCAACAACCGTGGGCTGACGGTCACTGCCGAAAATATCTGCCTGACCCAGGGCACCCAGATGTCCCTGTACCTGAGTGCCAGCCTACTGCTCAAGCCTGGCGACGTGGTACTGGTGGAGCGCCTGAGCTACCCGCCAGCGTGGGAAATTTTCCGCAAGCTCGGCGCGCAGTTGGTCACGGTCGACATCGACGATGAAGGTTGCCGCACCGATCAGGTCGAGCGCTTATGCCGTGAGCACAAGGTGCGCATGATTTACCTCACACCCCATCACCAGTTTCCCACCACCGTGAGCTTGCACGCTGCACGCCGGCAGCACTTGCTGACGTTGGCCGCGCTGCATGACTTCTGCATTATCGAAGAGGACTACGACCACGAATATCATTTCAGTGGCCGCCCTTACCTGCCGCTGGCCAGTGACCGCGCCCAACGCCATGTGCTTTACATCGGCTCGTTGTCCAAAGTGCTGGGCTCGACGTTCCGTTGCAGCTATATCGTCGCGCCCACCTCTGTGATCGAAGCCCTGCAGCGCAATGCCGCGCTGATGCTGGGCGATGCCGACGCGGTCGCTCAAGCCATGCTGGCAGACCTGATCAACGACGGGGAGTTGAAGAAGCATTTGCGCCGCGTGTCGAAAGAATATCGGGCGCGCCGCACGGTATTGCGCGACTGCCTGGACCAGGCGTTTGGCGCTCGCATACAGGTGCGCGAACCCGAGGGGGGCTTGGCGCTATGGGTACGTTTCGAGGAAGAAATAGACGTCGATAAGTTGGTAAGCACCGCGCTGGACCACGGCGTCGTTGTGCGCAGTGGTCGTCAGTTTTCACCCAACGACCAGCCGGTAAACGCGCTGCGCCTGGGCTTTGCTTCCCTGGACCGGGATGAAATTCAGCAAGCCACGCAGCGCTTGGCCCAGGCGATAAAAACGATGGCGGCGCGTTGAATACATGATCACTCGGTGCGACGGTTCCGTCCCCGCTCACCTAGCCGTTCGGTCAGTTACCGCACCGCCCTCTTTTAAGTACCCTGGGCTCCGAACCTGCCGGAGCATTCGGGATGTCTTTGATCAACGCTGTCGAACGCGCGTGCACACGCCTGGCTCCCGCCGGCTGGCGTGATCTGCTGCTACACCATGGCTTGGACATAACCTCGACGACCCTGCGCGAGGAACTCGCCAACCCTCTGCGCGTCGATCGGACACAGCCGGGCTTTGAAGACTTTTCGAACGAGGGCATACGTGGCGTCGAGCCCGGACACCCGGCCGCCAGCCTGCTGTTTCATGCGTTCGCCTCGCCAAATGTGATCATCGGAATCAACGGCAATGCGCTCACAGCCTTCCCCACCGCAGCTGAAATCGAACACATCCTTAACTATGTCTACGGCGCCAACCCTCCCAGCCTGAAGGCTTTGCGGCTGGCTGCCGATGATGCGGAGCTGGCGATTGCCGTGTTCGCCTATGAATACCGCCCCCGACCTGAGACCGTGCATGGGCGCCAGGCAGACCTGTGCTTTTCCCGCACCGGGGTCGCTCGGGTCGGTACGGCACCAGAGCTTTATGACCCGCAACGCAGGGGCTTTTTGCCCTTTGTCGAGGGCCAGCCCAATCAAATACGCGTTATCCCAGCGCGCTACGGCGCGTTCATAGCGGCAAAGTATGTCGGCCAGCCAGTACGATTCGGCCCGATGAACGATCAACCCATCGACCGCGATCTCGAGTTCTGGGTGCCCCTGCACAAAATTTTTGATGGCGATGAATGTGTGGCGGGAATGGACCTGAGCGTCCAGTTGGATAATCACCAGGTCAATGAAAAGATCGCTCAAATCCACAGACGCTTTCGCGATACCGGTTGGCAAGAGCCAGACATTCTCCATGCACCCTTCGTCATTACAGAAGGGTTATGTCATTGGGCGGATATAGATAGCTTTGCGCCTGGCTTGCTGGTGCCCAACGCCAAGGAACGGTTGGTAGAGCTGGCTCATTACCAAGGCCGCCCGCTGTCTTTCATGATGCCCCCTGGCACCGGCGGCCTGGTACATGGGCGTCATCATGTGCGTGATGACGGCTCGGTTGAAGACCTCAATGAACGCGAAGATGTCGATGCCATCGTCAAGGCCGGTGGCTACCGAGCCCTGCACTATCAGGACGCAATGGCCGATGGATGGGTGCGCGCACTCTGTCCCGCACTGGAACTGCAGAGCATCGCCGCCTACTCGATTATCGGAGCGCCGGATTTTTACCCGTTGTGCGGGCAACGGGAACTTAAACAATGGTCCAGCGACCCGCAGATTTTTCCTTGCCCGACACCACCCTGTCCGCAGGTATGGCACGCACGGGTCAACCCACTGTCCGATGTGCGTTTTTTTATCAATCAATCGCTTAAGGGCAGTTATTTTTCCCCTGAAGACCGCGGGGTCACGGCGATCATCTCGCACCCCCAGGCGTCCACGGCCCCAAGCACAGCCCACCTGGCGGGCTATGCCCAGCGACAATCCTGGCTGCCAGATTTCGCCAGCGGTGTCTTTGGGCCTGGCTGGGAAGTCGGCCGAGGCTTGGTAGATGCTCCATTTACCAACATGCTGTGTGGTTATCAGTTAGCCAGCCCGTTCACTGAAGATGCACGCATCTGTGCTGCGCTGGGTTCGTACTGGCCGGGGGTGGCGCCTGATTCGACCCGCACGTTCGAGCCGCGCAACGTTTCCGCTACGGTCATTCCGCTGACAGACAACGAGATCGGTCTGAGAGGCCATCCTGCCTGGGATGGGCGCACCGGCCCCACATTGATCGAACTGCAAGAGCGCACGCTGGTGCAATACCAAGCCTATGAGTACAGCGACTATACCCAGGCAGCGCTGGATGGCCGGTTGTCGCTGGCCGTGACCGGGCAGACCAGTACTCAGCAGTACCACCAGCGAGTACTGGGTATGCGGCGTGCTTATCAGGCAGTCGGTGCGGGCTCAGACAAAGAACAGCGAAAACGCTGGCCTCTGCTGTCGTTTTTTCAGGTGCAATTACCGGACGAAGCTTTCGAACTCGCGCAGCAAGAGGCCGGTGTGCGACTGGAAGGCGAGGTGGCGTACTACAGACTTTATAAACATGGCGCGATCAGCACACCTGCGCACGACTTCAAACTTCGCCATGTGGAAATAGAGCAAGAGATCGAACTGTATATGAGCCAGGACACGCTGCTTATCCGCCAGGACGGGGCACCTTGGCGACACCTCGATGAGTCACTTTGACGTTGTTGTTGTTGGCGGCGGCCCGGCCGGCTGCGCTACAGCGATTCACTGCGCGCAGAAAGGGTTGCGGGTAGTTCTGCTGGAGAAGGCCCGCTTCCCCAGAGACAGGCCGGGAGAAACACTACATCCTGGCGTTGAGCCGCTGCTGCGCCAACTGGGGATAACCCTCCAGGATCACCGCCGCCACCCGGGCCACTGGGTGCACTGGGATGGCCCGTCTCGCTTCCAGGCATTCAGCACAAGTCGCGATGAGCAATGGAAGGGTTTCCAGATTCCGCGAGTGTTACTCGACCAGCAATTACTTGAACAGGCACGCACTCTGGGCGTGCATATCGTCCAACCCGGGCATCCGAGCCAGGTGTTACTGGAGCAAAGTCGTGTTCAAGGCGTCCAGGCGAACGCAACGCAATGGACCGGACAATTCGTGGTAGATGCCACCGGACATCACGCCTGGCTGCAACGTCAATTACAGATACCCTGGCGTCGTTTCTCACCCCGCTTGGTCGCACGGTACGGCTACTGCGAGGACAGTAGCCTACAAGATAAAAAACTCGGTCTGTTTGCGCACCCAGACGGCTGGCACTGGATTGCCCGTATCAGCCAAACATGCCTGCACTGGACCCAACTGGCGTTTGCTCAAGACGTGCCGCACCGCCTGACACCCGAGGCGTTGGAGCCACTCAGGATGATTGGCCGGGTTCGCGGTGCAGATGTCTCGTGGCGACTGTGCCGCACGACAGCCGGGAGCGGTTACTTTCTAGTCGGTGACGCCGCTGCAACGCTGGATCCCTGTGCTTCTCACGGCGTTATCAAGGCATTGCTATCCGGCATGCAAGCAGCGTCGGCGATTGTCGATTGCCTGTCCTGGCCTACGGGCGAAAAGACCGTACAGGCGGCATATCAGGCTTGGGTACAAACCGCCGTAGAACGAGATGTGCTCGCCCTACGCAGCTTCTATCGAGCCCACCCCTATCCACCGGCGTGGCTGTAAGCCCCCTCAACCTGCCGCACCCAGGAAAGGCAGCGCCAGGTACAACTTGATCACCACCGCATTGGCGATATCGATGAAGAACGCGCCCACCATCGGCACAACTAGAAACGCGATCTGCGACGGCCCGAAGCGCTGCGTTACCGCCTGCATGTTGGCAATCGCCGTGGGCGTGGCGCCGAGCCCGAAGCCGCAATGGCCTGCCGCCAGCACCGCCGCATCGTAGTTGCGGCCCATCACCCGGAACGTCACGAAAATCGCGAACAGCGCCATCAGCAATGCCTGAGCGGCCAGCAGAATGACGATCGGCAAGGCCAGTGCCGCCAGGTCCCAGAGCTTGAGTGACATCAGCGCCATCGCCAGGAACAGCGACAAACTGACATTGCCCAGCACCGAGACTTCGCGCTCGAACACCTGATGCCAGCCGAGCATCGACAGCCCATTGCGCAGCACCACACCGACGAACAATACGCACACGAACGTCGGCAATTCGAAAGCGGTGCCCTGGATGGCGGCATTCAACAAGTTGCCGCCCTGCAAGCTGATCGCCACCAGTGCCAGGGTCTCGATAAACGAAAACGCGGTGATCAGGCGCTCTTCGTTCGGTTGCTCGAACCCCTTGGCCAGGCTCGATTGCGGTTGCCCAATACCTGGCACCTCGACCCGCTTGATCAGAAAGCGCGCTACGGGCCCGCCGATCAGGCCACCAAGCACCAGGCCAAAGGTCGCCGAGGCAATCGCCAATTCAGACGCAGACGCCACGCCATACCGGTTCCGGAATATTGTAAGTACGCAGAAAGCCGATACGGGCCACAAGCCCGCGCCCCAGCAATAGCACCAGTGAAGCGGCAACGAGGGTTGAATAGAAATCGAGCTGAAGCATCCGGTCAGTTCTCTGAAGTGGACAAGGAGAATGGGTGGCCAGAGTAGAGAGCACAGGGCGAAAAGGCATCCGCCCTACAAAAAACACAGACTTTACCTACAAGCTTCACAATAATAACTTACAACCGCCTGCACCTCGCCCATCCAGAGATACGCACAGTAGACTTATCGACGACGCCTTCGCAGCAGAGGCCAGTTGGAGGCGATTTCACCCGGCTCAGCGTCACGCCCTGCGACTCGCACCAGGTCTGGAAACTCAAGCAACAAGGCACGATTGCCCCGGCCAATGTGCTCCATCACGGCCAAGGTAATGTTTTCACGCACCATGCCCGTCGAAACGTAATACATGGCCCAGGCTTGCTCTGGCGTACACAGACCGATCTGCTCTTCAATCTCTTTGTAGGCCTTGTAGTCGTCCGACTCTAAATAGCGCTGATCACCACCCTGGCGCATGCTGTCTCCCTCCCCGACCCCGTCCCCGTCACGTACCGCTTTTGACCTTGGTCCAGACCCGTGTGCGAATGCGCTCCGCCTTCAGCGGCAAAGGCTCAAGCGGAACCAGGGTGGCCATGGTCTTTTTATCGGGATAGATCCAAGGGTTATCCCGCAACTTTTGCTCGACGAACTCGGTGGCGTCTTTGTTGGCGTTGGGATAGAGCATGTAGTTGGACGTCTTGGCTATCACCTGTGGCCGCAGCATGTAGTTGATGAACGCCAGAGCGGCCTTTGGGTGACGAGCATCCTTGAGCAACACCCAGTTTTCAGACCAGACCAACGCCCCTTCGCGCGGCAGGCTGTAGGCAATCTTGCGGCCGCTGTTGGACTTTTCATTAATCGCCTGCGCCGCCAGGGCACCATTGGCCCAGCCGACGACTGCACAGATATTGCCGTCCGCCAGGTCGGTGTCGATTCTGGACGAGTCGAAATAGAGCACATAGGGACGGATTTTCAACAGCAGCGCCTGGGCCTTCTGGTAATCCTCGGGATCAGTGCTGTTGCTGGGCAGCCCCAGGTAGTGCAGGGCAATGGAAATGATCTCGCTGGGGGAGTCGAGCATGGCCACGCCACAAGACTTGAGCTTGCTGATGTTTTCTTCTTTGAAGATCAGGTCCCAGCTGTCCACCGGGGCGTCATCGCCCAGCGCCGCCTTGACTTTATCCACATCGTAGCCAATGCCGGTGGTGCCCCAGACATAGGGCACGGCGTAGCGGTTACCGGGGTCATTGACCGCCAGTAGGGAAAGGATGTCAGGGTCGATGTGCGATAGGTTACTCAACTGCGCGCGATCCAGCGGCTGCAGCACCCCGGCTTTGATCAAGCCGGGCAAGACATTGGAGGTGGCCACCACCAAGTCATAGCCGGTACGCCCAGCCATAACCTTGCTCTGCATGATTTCGGCGCTGTCGAAGGCGTCCATATGCAGCTTGATGCCGGTCTCCTGCTGAAATTGCTTGGGCGTCTGCGGTTCAAGAAACCCGAACCAGTTATACAGATACACCGAATTTTCAGCGGCGGCTGCGGGCGTGCTGATTGCAGCGCCCATAAACGAAGCTAAAAAAATAGCTCGTAAGTGTGCTCGACTCATATGACTATCCCTGTCCACACGACGCGCCTTCATGGCTATCGTAAGCTCGGGGTGAATATACCGAGCCTCGACGAATAGTAAATACCTACAAGTACTTAGCTCTGGCCTGCAAAGCCCTAACCCTAAAGGGGTAGAACATGTCGCTTGACCTTCATAGCCTGGCTTGGCACCGATCGGTCGGAAAACTGATCATGCAGCTCAATCGCCCTGAGTTCTGGAGTTCGTTGATTCGCGTATTGAATGAATATGTGCAAATAGACAATTGGGTGGTGCTGGTTTTTGGCGACCACGCGGTGCGCGTGATCAGCCTGCCCGAGGTGGCAGACAGCGAAGAAATCGACGCCTTTATTCACCGCTATGTGAAAGGCCTGTATCTGCTGGACCCGTTCTATATTGCTGACCGAGAAAACCCGCAGAGTGGGTTCTTCCATCTGCTTGATATTGCACCGGAACACTTCCGGGAAACCGAGTACTACCAACAATATTTTGCGCAATACATCTCGGTCGATGAGGCGCAATACAATGTACGGCTCGATGCTGGCGCAACGCTGTGCATGTCGTTTGGCAGCAACCTGCGATTCACCCAGGCGCAGATAACGGTATTGGACATGATCAAGCCGTGGGTAACGGCAATGATGCATCAACGCATGTGCTTTGAAACTGACCCGGCAAAAAACCTCGCCGAGCCGGCTCCATGGGCCGAGGCACTTACTCAGTTGGAAACACAAGTAACGGCACGTGAAAAGGACGTGCTCAAGTTACTGCTCAGTGGGTTCTCCAACAAAGAGATCGCCGGCAAGCTGTCGCTGTCGACAGAAACCATCAAGGTTCACCGCCGCAATATCTACAGCAAGCTGAATATCAAATCTCAGTCAGAACTGTTTGCGCGTTTTTTCATGCCACGGCAAGAGATCCCATCGACGCTTTGAACGGGGGCGGTGCGCTGGCGAGGTAAATTACGCACAAACAAAAACGCCGATCATCACTGATCGGCGTTTTCGTTAAATATGGAGCGGGAAACGAGACTCGAACTCGCGACCCCGACCTTGGCAAGGTCGTGCTCTACCAACTGAGCTATTCCCGCAAATGGCGTCCCCTAGGGGACTCGAACCCCTGTTACCGCCGTGAAAGGGCGGTGTCCTAGGCCACTAGACGAAGGGGACACGCTACTGAAACACATGGTGTGTGTTCCAGTGCCCAGAGGCCTCGTCCGAAGACTTGGTCCTGGTTTCACTCAATGCCGCCCTAAGGCCACATTGCTTGTAAATTGGAGCGGGAAACGAGACTCGAACTCGCGACCCCGACCTTGGCAAGGTCGTGCTCTACCAACTGAGCTATTCCCGCATATGGCGTCCCCTAGGGGACTCGAACCCCTGTTACCGCCGTGAAAGGGCGGTGTCCTAGGCCACTAGACGAAGGGGACACACGTACAACATTCACTCCCTACCGCGTTTCGCTGTGTGCTTTACGCTGTAAGTGGCGCGCATTCTATGGATGGATTGAAAGGTCGTCAACCCCCAAGGATAAATTTATTTAAATCAATGACTTCGACATGGTTTCACGGCCTTCGCGGGCATTGGCACCGTCCGAGCCTTGGCGCCTATATTCTGGCGTTCGACAAGGCGCTATAGTTCACCCAGGCAAATGATGGCAATGTGCATCCATTCAGGGAACGCCTACCTATATAGAAGAAATCACCTGGGCAACTGGTCGATCGGTCCTATCCGCCGGATGACCCAGTCACTACACTCCACAGCAAACCCTATTAAAGAGGTCACACCGGTGACACCACTCATGATCACCCTGCTGGTAATAGCCGGGATCGTAATACTGATCGCCATTGGCTACATGAACCACGTGGTGGAAAACAACAAGCTGGAAAAGAAGCGTACCGAGATCGAGCTTAACGATCGGCTGCGTCGCTGCGGTGAAATCACCGAGACCTTCCCCGGCCAACTGATGACCCCAGCGCTCAAGCTGTTGCTGGCTCGCCTTGAACTGAACGTCAACCAGCGCCTGTTGAACCTGAACAAGTCCAGCACACCGCTCAAGGCGCGCATCACCGAACTGAATGCGCTGATCGCCCAAGGTGAATCGATTCCGGTGGCCAACCCTCCGGCACCGATCCAGACCGAAGCCAAGGCCAAGGACGTGCGCTTCTTGCTCGAAGCCCTGCACGGCCAAGTCACCCGCGCCGCCCAGGACGGCTTCCTGCCGACCAACGAGGCCAAGCACTGGATCAAGGAAATCCGTCATATCCTGGTGCTGCTGCACATCGAGTTTTTCAACAACCTCGGCCAGCACGCCCTGCTGCAAGGCCAACCCGGCCAGGCACGCCTGGCGTTCGAGCGCGGCGTGCAGTACCTGCGCAAACAACCGGAACCGGTGCTCTACAGCGCCCAGTTGCAACTGCTGGAGTCCCAACTGGCGCGCGCCAACTCCACAGTGCTGACCAACAGCAAGCCTGCTGAGGACGAAGTCAACGAGCTGACCGAGGGCTTGAAAGTCGTCGACGCCGATGCCGAGTGGAAGAAGAAAGCTATCTACGATTGATGGCAACGCGAACGCAATGCTCAAAGTAACGAAGATCAAAGGTGGGAGCTGGCTAGCCTGCGAAGACGTCGGCCCAGCAACATTGATGTTACTGACCCACCGCTTTCGCGAGCAAGCCCGCTCCCACAGTTCGATTGTGGGGTGCCAGGTAGGCAAGCATCGGCTGGCAGGCCGTCATCGCAGGCAAGCCAGCTCCCACATTTGAAGTGAGGGGGTGTTCGGAAGATAAGCGGCGGCTGGCGGGCCGTCGCGGGAGTAAGCTTGCTTGCCACAGCGCCCAAATCATCACATGCCATCAATGTGCACCTATCCCCCCGCCCCCGACTAGCGTAAAAAAGTGCCCCTCACTCCGTGAAATTAGAGGCCTGTTATGCCTGTCGCCGTGATTGATGGACAACCGCTACACTATATCGACCAAGGCTGCGGCCCCGTCGTGCTACTGGGTTCGAGTTACCTGTGGGCCAGCGACATGTGGGCGCCGCAGATTGAAGCGCTGTCGCAGCAATACCGCGTGATCGTCCCCGAGTTGTGGGGCCACGGTGAGTCCGGCCCGTTGCCGGCACCCACCCATTCCCTGGATGACCTCGCCCGCCAGGCCCTGGCGCTGCTGGATCACCTGAGCATCGAGCAAGCCAATCTCGTGGGCCTCTCAGTCGGCGGCATGTGGGGCGCACGCCTGGCATTGCAGGCTCCCGAGCGCATCAACAGCGTGGTGCTGATGGACACTTACCTCGGGGCCGAACCCGAAGCAACGCGCCAGTACTACTTCTCGCTGTTCAAGATGATTGAAGACGCCGGGGCGATCCCCGAACCGTTGCTGGATGTGATCGCACCAATCTTCTTCCGCCCGGGCATCGACCGCGAATCCGCGCTGTACCGGGATTTTCGCCAGTCACTGCAAGACTTCCCCAGAGAACGCTTACTGGACAGTATCGTGCCGCTGGGCCGCCTGATCTTCAGCCGCGAGGACATCCTGAAGCAATTACCTGCCTTGGACTCCGACACCACCCTGGTGATGTGCGGCGAGCAGGACAAACCCCGGCCACCGGCAGAGTCGGAGGAAATGGCCGGCCTGATCGGTTGCAGCCTGATCCTGATCCCTGAAGCCGGGCATATCTCCAGCCGCGAGAACCCGGATTTCGTCAACGAGGCGCTGCTGACCTTCCTCGCCAACCACGCCTGATCGCCCTGCCCTCAGATCGCAGCGCCTACGCTGCGATCAAAGGCGGAAGTGCCCCACCATCCCCTTGAGTTGCGCGCCCAACTACGCCAACTGGATGCTCGAGGCGGCATTGCCTTGCATGCTCAAAGCAGAATGATCGGCACTCGCCCGAATACTGGTGACGCTGCGGTTGATCTCTTCGGCCACCGAACTTTGCTCCTCGGCGGCGGCGGCGATCTGTTGGTTCATCTGCTGGATCAATGAAACAGCCGCCGCAATGCTGCCCAAGGCCCCTTCGGTTTCCAGCGCATCACTGACCGCCAGTTTGACCAACTCACCGCTCTGCTGGATCTGTTGTACCGAGGACTGCGCCGCACTGCGCAGCGTGCTGACCAGTCGTTCGATTTCCTCGGTCGATTGCTGGGTGCGCTTGGCCAGTGCTCGCACCTCATCGGCCACCACCGCAAATCCACGCCCCTGCTCACCGGCACGCGCTGCCTCAATCGCAGCGTTCAAGGCCAGCAGATTGGTCTGTTCGGCCACGCTCTGGATCACACTCAAGACGGTACCGATATTCTGGATTTGCGCGCTGAGGCTTTCGATGCTGGCGCTAGCACTGTTGCTGGACGTGGCCAGCAATTCGATACGCTGCAGGCTCATGCGTACCACCTGCTGGCCGCTATCGACTTTGGCATCCGCGGTCTGCGCGGCTTGGGCCGCCTGCTCGGCGTTGCGTGCCACATCGTGCACCGTGGCGGTCATCTGGTTCATCGCCGTGGCCACTTGCTCGGTTTCGTCCTTCTGGTTGCTGACTTCGGCAGTGGTTTGCTCGGTGACGCTGGACAATGAATGCGCGGAGCTGGCGAGCTGTTCGCTCCCCGCCTGCAACCCGCTGACCATCTGGCTCAAGCTGTTGCCCATCTGCTGCATCGCCTGCATCAACTGGCCGATTTCATCACGACGGCTGACCTCCATGCGCCCACTCAAGTCACCCGAGGCGATCTGCTGGGCCACGGCGATCACCGCGCGCAACGGCGCAACAATCAAGCGAGTGATCACCCATGCAGCGATCAAGCCCACCAGCAGCGCCAGGGCGGATGAGCCGATGATCAGCAGCGTGCTGTGTTGCAACTGTGTTTGCATGGACTGGTCTTCGGCGGCATACGCCTGGTTGACCCGGCTGACCACTTGCTCGGCGCGGTCATGCAATTGCGTGTAGACCACTTTTTCCTGGGCCAGCAGCCCGGTGTATTCGCCGAGCTTTTCACTGAACGAAGCGATATGCCCGGCGACTTCATTGAGCACGGTCTGGTAGCCGGGGTCCTTGACCGTGGTTTTGAGTTTCTCGACTTCAGCCAGGGCCTGGTCGGCTTGCTCGATCTTGCCCTGCCCGGCGTCGTCTGCGTCCGCCCTGCGGCTCTGATCCAGGCGCACCCGCGCTTCGTTCATGGCCTGCAACATCAGCCGCGACACCTGGCTGACCTGCCCTGCCTGCTCGATAAACTCCGCGCCCTCCTTGCCTTGGCTTTCCTTGAGGCCATAGGCGCCGTCGTCCGCCAGCCCGGCTTGCAGCACATCCAGGTTATTGGCCACGCTGGAGACCGACCAACTGGCCATTTCCAGCGCCAGGTCCTTGGCCTGGGTCAATTCGACGAACTCATCGAATGCCTGACGATAGGCGACCAAGGCTTGCTCAACGTCGCCCATCACTCGCTCGTTGCTGGCGGAGCGGGCCTTGAGACGCGTGGCCTGGGCCAACAGCGCATCGACACTGGCATGCAGGGTGTCAACGGCCTTGGGGTCGGCGTGCAATGCATAATCCTGCTCGATCAAGCGCACCTTGAGCAGGTCGCTGTTGAGCGTCGACATCGACGTGAGGCCTTCGAAGCGCTGGCCGATGGTCTGCAGGGACCACACACCGATGGCCGCTACCAGGGCCGTCAGCAGCAGGACCAGGGCAAACCCCAAGCCGAGTTTTTTTGCCATACCGAGGTTGGCGAAACGTCGTTGAACGCCCAAAATCATTGCACTTGATCCTCTTGCAATGGCAAATGCCATAAGCCAGGTTTACAAGCAGCGAGATTCGCAACCCCGAGGCACTGAGCACAACCCGCTGGCGTCGGAATAATGGCAAAAAGCTACATGTTCGTCGTTTTCAGAATGGTCGAGGTCGATCTTGCCGCGCCCATGGCGCGGAACAGCGTCAATGCGCGTTGATCAGCGGCGTAGGCCACATTGATGCGCAGCCATTCGCTGCGCTCACCCGTGGGGCTGAACAACGCACCCGGCGACAGCAACACACCCAGCCGTTGGGCGCAGGCTTGCAATCGCAAGGGGTCGGCCAAGCCTGGTCGTGCCCACAGGAACATACCGCCCGCGGGTGCGGCAAATACCTGCCACTCTTCATCCTCCAGCACCTGCAACGTCGCGGCCATCTGCGCATTCAAGCGCTTGCGCAGGCGCTGCACCCACTTACGGTAAGTGCCGTTACTCAACAACGTCGCCACCATGGCTTCGGCAAAACGTGAGGTGCCGATGCCTGTCAGGGTCTTGAGCTGGGCCAATTGCGTGATGATCGTGGCATTGGCACACAGGTAACCCACGCGCAGGGCACTGCTCAATGTCTTGGAAAAGCTCGACACATAGATCACCCGGTCATCATGGGCCAGCGCTGACAAGCGTGTGCAACTGGCATGTTGCAGGTCGCCGTAAACGTCCTCTTCGATAATCAGGAAGTCGCGCTCGCGTGCCAACTCCAACAAGCGCTCTGCCACCGGACGGCTCAAACTGGTCCCCGTGGGGTTGTGATACAGGCTGTTGATGAACAGGCATTTGGGCCGGTGGGTGTGCAGCAGCGCTTCCAATGCCGGAATATCCGGGCCGCCACGGGTGCGCGGTACTTGCAGCAGCGTAACCCCCTGAAAGGCCAGTTGGCGATAGAGATTGCCATAGCCGGGTGTCTCGACCACCACCTCATCACCGGGCTTGAGCAGCGTGCGTATCAGCAGGTCCTGGGCATGGCTGGCGCCGTGGGTGGTGAGGATACGGTCCAGGCTGGTGGGCACGTGTATCTGGGTCAGGCGCTTGAGCAGTTGTTCGCGCAACGCAGGCAACCCCAAGGGTGTGCTGTAGTTGAACAGGCCGCCGGTGTCGGTACGGCTCAGTTCACGGATCGCGTAGTTGATGTCATCGCTTTCGCGCCAGGTGTCGGGCAGCCAGCCGCAGCCCAGCTTCAGCTCGCCCAGCGGGCCATCGGTGAATGCCCCCCAGCCCTGTTCGGCCCCTTCATACCAATGGTTTTCGTGGACCGTTGTGGGAGGCGCCACCACAAACCCCGAGCCATGCCGGGGGGCCAGCAACCCCTGGGCCACCAACCGTTCGAATGCCTCGATCACGCTGGCCTGACTCAGCAGGTTATCGAGGGCCAATTGGCGAATGGACGGCAAGCGTGTGCCAGGGCTCACCCCCTCCTTGCGAATCCATTCTGCCACCGCGCTGACGATCTGCTGAACAACCGGTACCAGGGCTTGTCGATCGATCCCTAAATCCATGAGCCACTCACTTCAACTGTCTGTTAACCCAAAACAGTTAAGCACAGAAGCCCGGTAAAACCGGTCGCCAACTTTTATTAAAGTATTGATTTTATTGAGTTATTTACCTAGTGAAACATATTCGAGCACAGCCCACTGCCCGCCATGGAAACGCCCCACAGCACCTGGCTCTGTTTTCGAATGCCCCGCGACCTGCCGTCCTAGATCGCCGTCGCGCCACCGTCCACCGCCAGGGCCTGACCGGTGGTAAACGCTGCGCCATCACTGCACAGGTACAACACGGCGCTGGCGATTTCCTCAACCTTGCCAATACGTCCAACCGGGTGCATGGCTGCGGCAAACTCAGCCTTGCGTGGGTCGGCCTCATAGGCGCGGCGAAACATGTCGGTATCAATCACGGCCGGGCAGACGGCATTCACGCGGATTTTCTTCTTCGCGTACTCGATAGCCGCTGATTTGGTCAGGCCGATCACCGCATGCTTGGACGCCGCATAAATGCTCATCTTCGGCGCCGCCCCCAACCCCGCCACCGATGCGGTGTTGACGATGGCCCCGCCGCCCTGGGCCAATAGCAAAGGCAACTGATACTTCATGCACAGCCACACGCCTTTGACGTTAACCCCCATGATGGCATCGAATTCATCGAGACTGCCGTCGGCCAGCTTGCCCTTTTCGATCTCAATGCCGGCGTTGTTGAAGGCGTAGTCCAGGCGACCATAGGTGGCAACGGTCTGTGCCATCAATTGCTGCACGTCCGTGTCGAGCGTGACGTTGCAGCGCACAAATATCCCTTCGCCACCGGCCTGGTGGATCAATGCCACAGTGCCCTCACCTCCCGCCACATCAAGGTCAGCGACCACCACCTTCAAGCCTTCGGCGGCGAATGCCAACGCGGTGGCGCGGCCAATACCAGCGGCGGCGCCGGTCACCAAGGCCACATGGCCGGAAAACGTCATGCTCATGGGAACTGTCCTGTGAGGTTAATTGCGGTGGAGCGAGTCTAGCCAACGCCGGGAGCTGCGCGTCAGCACTATCAGAAGGCCGGTTGGCGCTGCATGAGTCGCAGTGATAAAGCTGCCCGGCTGATTATCAATGAGGCCTATTACCGGGCATTCGCCTGCGCCGCACACCCTTGCCCTTCTGCTACTGAGGGTCTATCACTCATGTTCCATTTCTAAAGAGTCCTTGCCATGACCGCCCAGACCAACCGCCAATTTCTGCTCGCCAAACGCCCGGTCGGTGCCGCCACGCGCGAGACCTTCACTTACCAGGAAGTGCCGGTGGGCGAACCCCAGGACGGCCAGGTGCTGGTGCGCAACGAATACCTTTCCCTCGACCCGGCCATGCGTGGCTGGATGAATGAAGGCAAGTCCTACATCCCACCGGTAGGCATCGGCGAAGTGATGCGCGCCTTGGGCGTAGGCAAGGTACTTGCCTCGAAGCATCCGAACTTTGCGGTGGGGGACTACGTGAACGGTGCGCTGGGCGTGCAGGACTACTTCCTCGGCGAGCCCCGTGGTTTCTATAAGGTGGACCCCAAGCTGGCGCCCCTGCCCCGCTACCTGTCGGCCCTGGGCATGACCGGCATGACGGCGTATTTCGCCCTGCTGGAAACCGGCGCACCGAAAGCCGGTGACACCGTGGTGATCTCTGGTGCCGCCGGTGCCGTGGGCAGCATCGCCGGGCAGATCGCCAAGCTCAAAGGCTGTCGCGTGGTAGGGATCGCCGGTGGCGCCGAGAAGTGCAAGTTCCTGGTAGATGAGCTGGGCTTCGATGCCGCCATCGACTACAAAAGCGAAGACGTTCCCGCCGCCCTCAAGCGCGAGTGCCCCAAAGGCGTGGACGTGTATTTCGATAACGTCGGCGGCGATATTCTCGACGCGGTGCTCAGTCGTCTGGCGCTCAAAGCCCGCGTGGTGATTTGCGGTGCAATCAGCCAGTACAACAACAAGGAAGCGGTCAAAGGCCCGGCGAACTACCTGTCATTGCTGGTCAATCGCGCGCGCATGGAAGGCTTTGTGGTGATGGACCACGCGGCGAACTTCGCGGCGGCGGGTCAGGAAATGGCCGGTTGGATGGCCCAGGGCAAGCTCAAGAGCAAGGAAGATATTGTCGAAGGGCTGGAGACATTCCCGGAAACACTGATGAAGCTGTTCAATGGCGAGAACTTCGGGAAGTTGGTGCTCAAAGTCAGCTGACACAACACAACCAGTGTGGGAGCTGGCTTGCCTGCGAAAGCGCTGGTTCAGTTGCAGACTCAGTACATGACACACCGCCATCGCGGGCAAGCCCGGCTCCCACAGGGATCTGTGCCCGGCGCTGACTCTGTGGGCAACCCACAATCAGTGTGGGAGCTGGCTTGCCTGCGAAAGCGCTGGTTCAGTTGCAGATTCAGTAACTGACACACCGCCATCGCGGGCAAGCCCGCTCCCACAGGGATCTATGCCCGGCGCTGATTCTGCGGGCAACCTACATTTTGCCCACTCTAAAAATCAGGCGATCTCGGCAACCACGGCTGCCAACGCCTTGGCAGGATCCGCCGCCTGGCTGATCGGACGGCCAATCACCAGGTAATCCGAGCCCGCATCCAGGGCCTGGCGCGGGGTCAGGATGCGGCGCTGGTCATCCTGGGCGCTGCCGGAGGGGCGAATCCCCGGTGTCACCAGTTGCAACGACGGGTGAGTGTTCTTCAGGGCCTGGGCTTCCAGGGCCGAACACACCAGGCCGTCGAGGCCAGCTTTCTCTGCCAGGGCTGCCAGGCGCAACACTTGCACCTGCGGCTCGATATCCAGGCCAATGCCCGCCAGGTCTTCGCGCTCCATGCTGGTGAGCACGGTCACACCGATCAACAACGGTTTAGGGCCGCTGCGCTGTTCCAGCACTTCGCGGCAGGCACTCATCATGCGCAGGCCACCGGAGCAGTGCACATTGACCATCCACACGCCCATCTCGGCCGCGGCTTTGACGGCCATCGCCGTGGTGTTGGGGATGTCATGGAATTTCAGGTCCAGGAACACTTCAAAGCCTTTGTCCCGCAGGGTGCCGACGATTTCCGCTGCGCAACTGGTGAACAGTTCCTTGCCGACCTTGACCCGGCAAAGCTTGGGGTCCAACTGGTCAGCCAGCTTCAGTGCGGCGTCACGGGTGGGGTAATCCAGGGCGACGATGATAGGAGTCTGGCAGACGGACATTGGAATGGGCTCTCAGGCAAGTCGAAATCGGCGCGGATTGTAGCGCAAGCAGCGCCGTTGCGGGATCCGATGATCGGTAAATACTGATCAAGCGCCCAATACCGGCGATTCAGGGCAATTGTTTCAACCCCGATACATTCACGACACGCCCCCAATACGCCGCCCGGCTAGCCTCGCGCACATGACCGCCCGCCCAGCACTTCCAGCCCTGGAACTGGGCGCCTATGCTGACAGCCACACTCAGGCAGATGACCTCGCTATGCATACCCCTTGCGACCCTGTAAACGAAGCGCCAAAAGACGCGGTGATCGCCGAAGATAAGCGCTGGAATACTCGCGCTCTGATTGTCGACGACGACGTGCCGATCCGCGAACTGCTGATCGACTACCTGGCACGCTTCAATATTCTCGCCTCGGGCGTCACCGATGGCACCGCCATGCGCCAAGCCATGCAAGCCGAGACTTTCGATGTGGTGGTGCTCGACCTGATGCTGCCGGGCGAAGACGGGCTGACATTGTGCCGCTGGCTGCGCGCCGAGTCGGATATTCCGATTTTGATGCTCACCGCCCGCTGCGAACCTACCGACCGCATCATCGGCCTGGAACTGGGCGCCGATGACTATATGTCCAAGCCGTTCGAGCCGCGGGAGTTGGTCGCGCGTATCCAGACCATCCTGCGCCGGGTGCGTGATGACCGCACCGAACAGCGGGCCAATATCCGTTTCGACAATTGGCGCCTGAACAGCGTGCTGCGCCAGTTAGTGGCCGATGACGGCCTGGTGGTGCCGTTGTCCAACGCCGAGTTTCGTTTGTTGTGGGTGTTCATCGAACGCCCGCGCCGTGTGCTGAGCCGCGAACAGCTGCTGGACGCGGCCCGTGGGCGTTCCATCGAGGCCTTTGATCGCAGCATCGACTTGCTGGTGTCGCGCCTGCGCCAGAAGCTGGGGGATGACCCCAAGGCTCCGCAATTGATCAAGACCGTACGCGGCGAAGGCTACCTGTTCGACGCCCGGGATATCGGTTAATGCGCGCCCCCTTCAATACGCTGTTCGGGCGACTGTTCGGCCTATTGCTGGTGGCGATTGTGCTGGCCCATGTGCTGGCGTTCTTCTGGTTCCACCACTACGGCCCGCCGCCACCGCCCCGCGCGGCCTTCGTCGAACAACCGGACGGCAGCCTCACGCCCTTGCGCAAAGCGCCTCGCCCCTGGTTCGGCGGCCCGGTGGTGCCCCTGACATTTCAATTTATCTCGCTGATCATCGCTGCCTGGTACGGCGCCAAACTGCTGAGCCGGCCAATCCAGCGCCTGAGCGCAGCGGCCGAGCGCCTGAGCGTCGACCTCGACAGCCCGCCCTTGGTGGAATCTGGCCCTCGCGAAGCACGCCAGGCGGCCTCAACCTTCAACCTGATGCAAAAGCGCATCCGCGAACAAGTCAGCCAGCGCGCACGCATGCTCGGCGCAGTCTCCCACGACCTGCGTACCCCGCTCTCGCGCCTCAAGCTGCGCCTGGAAAAAATCGAAGACCCCAAGCTGCAAGGCCAGATGCGCCAGGACCTGGACGACATGATCGGTATGCTCGATGCCACCTTGAGCTACCTGCACGAACAGCGCACCAGCGAGACACGGCATTGGCTCGACGTACAGGCATTGGTGGAGTCCCTGAGTGAAAACGCCCAGGACCAAGGCCGCGACGTGCAGTTTTCCGGAACCTGTGCGCCGTTGCAGGTACAGCCGATGGCCCTGCGTTCATGCCTGAATAATTTGATCGATAACGCCCTGCGCTATGCCGGCACCGCCCGGGTGGAACTGGCCGACAGCCGCGGCGCGTTGGTGATCCGGGTGATCGACCACGGCCCGGGAATCGCCGCCGATAAGCGCGAAGCGGTGTTCGAGCCGTTCTTTCGCCTGGAAGGGTCGCGCAACCGCAATTCTGGAGGGGTCGGTTTGGGGATGACCATTGCCAGGGAGGCCGTCGAGCGACTCGGCGGCCACCTGAGCCTGGAGGACACACCGGGCGGTGGTTTGACGGCGGTGATGTGGTTGCCGAGGGTTTAAGAACTCCCATTTACCTGACGCGCCGCGATCCAAATGTGGGAGCTGGCTTGCCTGCGATTGCGCAGTGTCAGTCGATGAAGTGTTGGCTGGCCCACCGCTATCGCGGCAAGCCAGCTCCCACAAGTACCGCGGCGCACCACCGTTAAGTACACCGATCAGTTACACGGTTTGTCCTCACGGCGCACCTGCGCTTGGCTCGCGCTCCAGTCTGTCAACAGGCTGTAGGCCACCGCCAGCAACGTCGGACCAATAAACAGGCCGATAAAGCCGAACGCTATCAACCCACCAAACACGCCCAACAACACGATCACCAACGGCAGGTTGCCGCCACGGCTGATCAGGTAGGGCTTGAGCACGTTATCCACGCCGCTGATCACGAACGTGCCCCACACGCCCAGGAATACCGCGTAGGTGTAATCGCCCTTCCACGCCAGCCACGCCGTGGCCGGGATCCACACCAGCGGCGGCCCCATGGGAATAAGGCTGAGCAGGAAAGTCACGATACCCAGCACCAGCGCGCCCGGTACGCCGGCGATCAGAAAGCCGATCAGCGCCAGCAGCGCCTGGGCCGCTGCGGTGCCGATCACACCATTGACCACTCGCTGCACCGTGCCAGCCACCAGTTCGATGTAATAGCCGGCGCGTTCGCCGATCAGGCGCTCCAACAGGCGGTGCACAAACATCGCCAGGCGCGGCCCGTCACGGTAGAAAAAGAACACGAAGACCAGGCTCAGGGTCAGCTCAAGAATGCCGCCGCCGATTTGCGCACTGCGCGCCAACAACCAATTGCCGACCTGGCCCAGGTACGGCTTGATGCTCACCATCAGCGCCGCGCCTTGTTGATCAATGCTGTCCCATGTCGCCACCAGGCGCTCGCCTACGAAGGGGATCGACCCCAACCAGGTCGGCGCCTCGGGCAAGCCGTCGACCTGGATGTCCTTGATCAGCGCCACCGCATCACGCACATGGTCCGCCAGGTTGAACCCCAGCCATACCAATGGCACCGCCACCAGCAACATCCAGCCCAACGTCAGGATGCCAGCGGCCAGGGATTCCCGGCCGCCGAGCCAACGGGTGAGCAAACGCATCAGCGGCCAGCTGGCAAATGCCAGCACCGCGCCCCAGAACAGCGCCGACCAGAACGGCGCCATGACCCAGAAGCTGGCACCAAACAGCACCAGCAGCAGGATTTGCACCAGCAGGCGATCGTTATTGAGCATCGGGTATCTCGAGAAGAAGGCTGTAGGAAGAGAGCTTAGGCGAACGGCGCGGGTCCGTTCGCCCTGTGGTGCTTAGCGTATCAGATGCAGATGCAGTCCTTGGGTTTCACCGGTGCCGGTTTCCAGACGGGCGGTGCGCACGCCCTTCTCCACCAGCGCTTGGCGCCAAGCCTCGGTGTGCGGCCCGCTCAGGCTGACGCGCAGGGTGGTGTCGAGGTTCAAGGCACGGGATATCAAGGTCAGCCAGGTGTCGTCAGGCTCGGCGCCCAGCGCGGGAAAATCCAGCTCGCCAGTGCTTTTGAGCTCACGCAGCAAGGTGGCCGAGGTGGGCAGCAGGTTGCCCAAAGGCGCGCTGGCGTCGAGTTGCTCCACATGCAGGTAGGCGCGACGGTTACCGCGGGTAATGCCGTACAGCGCGACCAGTGAGTTGTCCTGCGGGGCGGCCAGGCGAAGCAACAGGTATTCCTGTTGGCCATCGGCGCCCACTAGCTTGGCGTTACCAAACACCTCGTTGGCCCACAGGCTGCTTTCGCCACAATCCCGGGCCTTGCACCAGAACAACAACTGCGCGCCCTTGGCCTGCAAGGCTTCGCGCGTTGCGGTAAAGGCGGCGCTGGAGCTGTGTTCGGCGGGCAGTTCATAGGTGATTGCAGTGGCTGGGCCGCGTGCGATGGCCTGGCCTTCGTAGCGCAACTGGCCGCTGATCTTGCGGATCGCGCCCATGGGGTAGATGCGTTCCTTGTCTTCAGCGGGGCGGTAATCAACGATTTGCGCATCAACCTGGCGGGCTACCGCCGGTAAATCCTGGCTGCCGGGCAGATCGGCGGCAAATACCAGGGGGCTGAAACAGCAAAGGCCAAGGGCACGGATACATCCTTTACCCAGGCTCATCGGATCAGTGAGCCCTGGCCAATGGTGGTCACAGCGATATTGAGTGTGTTCATGGTTGACTCCCTTTCAATCCGCCCAGCCTCGGCAGTTGACCCCGCCAAGTCAAGGCGTGGAGAAGAACCGATTGAAACAGTCTGCAACAAGAGCCGCGCCGGGCTCGTCATTCAGGTGTAAATGATGGCCGCCTGGCAGCGTGGTAACCGTGAAGGGTAGCTGAGAAAGCAATTCGGAATGTTTCGCCAGCATGCCGTCAGCCGCGACCACCAACTGCGTAGGGCATTCGACCCTTCGCACGAACGCCATGGCCTGTTCATCGGTCAGGCGCATCGGCGACGCCAGGGTCAAGCGGCTATCGCTGCGCCAGGTGTAACCGCCCGGTACCGGCATCAAACCGCGCTGGGCCAGGAGTTGCGCCGCCTCACGACTGACTGCCACCACGCCTTTCATCCGCGCCTCGACCGCCCGATCAAGGCTGTTGTAGACGGGTTTGCGCTTGTCCTGCAGGCTCAATTGCGCCTGCAACGCCATGCCCAGGCGCTCGGCCGCGTTCTCGCCGCTGGCGGTCGGTGGGATTACGCCGTCAATCAGGCCCAGGTGTGTCACCCGCTCCGGCAAGGCCCCGGCCAACACCAGAGAGACTATGGCGCCCAGGGAGTGGCCAAGTAATGCAAAACGTTTCCAGCCCAGTTGCTCGGCCACCTGCAGCACGTCGTAGACGTAATCCCACAAGGCATAACCGGCGCCAGCCGGGCGGTGCGCCGAATGCCCATGCCCCGCCATGTCCAGGGCGACGATGCGCAACCCGCGCAACTTGGGCGCCAGGCGCGCAAAGCTGTTGGCGTTGTCCAGCCAGCCATGCAAAGCAATCACCGGCAGCCCATCCTCGGGCCCGAACAGATGCGCAGCCAGTTCGATATGCGGCAGGCTCAGGCGCACCTCCTCGACAGGCGCACTCATGCGCAACTGCGCTCACGGGCCTGCCAGCGGGCGAACAGGTTTTTGATCAAGGCAGCGGTGTCCTGGGGGCGCTCAAGGGGGAACATATGGCCGCCGGGCATGGTGAGCATTTCGCCCATGGGCAAGCGGTCGACACCGCTGGCATGGTGACGCATCACCACCCGGCTCTGGCGACCACGCACCACAGCCAGCGGCACCTTCAACTGGCGCACCTGGCCCGGGCTGGTGTGGGGCACGCCGCGATAGATGCTGATTTCGGTGGCTGGGTCGAACCGCAGGCGCAGGCGATCGCCCACTTGCTGCAGGCCATGTTGCAGGTACGCGTCAAAGCAATCGGGGTCGAAGCCACGGAACAGGGTCTTGCCGGCGAAATAGCTGCGCGCGCTGTCCAGGTCGGTGAATTCTTCGCGCCGGCCAAGCGTGCGCCCAGCCGGGGTGAGGCGGTCGATAAAACCAAAGCGCTTGGCAGCGCGGATCACCCAGCGGTCTGCGCGGGTGAGCACCGGCGAATCCAGCATCACCACGCCCCGGTACAGGTGCGGGCAGCGCATGGCGGCGTGCAAATGCAGCACGCCTCCCAGGGAATGGCCCACGCCCCACACCGGTTCTGGCTGCTGCTCCAGATGGTGGATCAGCTCGTCCACCAGGTTCTGCCAGTTGTCATCTACGGGGAACCTGGGGTCGTGACCGTGCTGCGGCAGATGTGCCACCGCATATTCCGGGGCCAGGGCGGCAAACAGCTTGCCGTAGGTGGCCGAAGGGAAGCCATTGGCGTGGGTAAAAAAAACATGCTGCGGCATACAGGTTCCATCAACAAAAACAGAGGGGGATTGTCACCATGCCCGGCCCCTACAGCAATGACTGTAACTGCCAGGAATGATGACACTCACGCCACGCCTATCGCGCCGGCGGTTGTTCACCCAGCGGCACCACGGCCATGGTCAGGCGCGAGACACAACTGGCCTTGCCCTCGTCGCTGCTCAGGCGGATGTCCCACACCTGGGTGGTGCGCCCGATATGGATAGCCTTGGCCACCGCCGTCACCCGACCGCTGCGCACACCGCGCAGATGGTTGGCGTTGACCTCCAGGCCCACGCAATAGAACTTGCTTGCATCAATGCACAAATAGGCGGCCATGGAGCCGACACTTTCGGCCAGCACCACCGAGGCGCCGCCGTGCAGCAGGCCGTAGGGCTGATGGGTGCGGTGGTCGACCGCCATACTGGCGGTAAGGGTTTCGTCGTCGAAGCTTTCGAAACGAATATCCAGCATTTCACCGATGGTGTTTTTCTGGATCGCGTTGAGATGTTCGATATTCGGTTGGGTACGCCACAGGCTCATACGGTTGTCCTTGTTGGTTTTATTACGGCCCTAATCCTGCCACAGAACGGTTTCGGCGCGCGCGCTCCATGCTTGCAATTGTGACCCGTACGTCGACTCGATCACGTTGCGCTTGATCTTCAAGGTCGGCGTGAGAAAGCCGTTTTCCACCGCCCAGTGGTCTTTCACCACCACCAATTGCCCCATGCGCTCATGCTTGTCCAGGTCAGCATTCACCTGTGCCAGCCAGCGCTCAAGGCCACTGCCAAGGGCGTGGCGGTCCTCGCCCGGCGCCGACAATACGCACAGCCCTATCGGCGCGCTGAGCCCCTCGCCGACCACACACACCTGTTCAATACGTGCATGTTCGGCCAGGCGGTTTTCAATCGGTGCCGGGGCCACGTATTTGCCTTTGCTGGTCTTGAAGATTTCCTTGAGGCGCCCGGTCAGGCGCAGGCGACCGTCAGCGTCCTGCTCACCCTTGTCACCGGTACGCAGGAAGCCATCCGCGGTGAGCGTATCCGCGGTTTTCTGCGGATCCTTGAAGTAGCCCAACATGGTCGCGCCACTGTGTACCTGCACTTCGCCTGACGGATCGATACGCACCTGCACACCTGGGCAGGGCTGACCGATCCAACCGAGCGTTTGCCCGCCTGGGCGACACACATGGGAATAGCCGCAGTTTTCGGTCATGCCATACACCTCCAGCACATCCAGGCCCAGGCGCCGATACCAACGCAGCAACGCCTCGGGCACCGGCGCAGCGCCGGACAGGGCGATGCGCAACGCATCCAGCCCCAGACCGGCGAGGACTTTATGGCCGACGCGCTTGCCGATAAACGGCAGGCTTAACAGCATATCGAGCCTTTTTTCCGGCATTTTGGCGTAGACGCCCAGTTGGAATTTGGTCCAGATGCGCGGCACGCCAAACAAGGCCGTCGGCCGCGCCCTGCGCAAATCGGTCAGGAAGGTCTCCAGGCTCTCAGCAAAAAAAACGGTTTGCCCGGTATAGATCGAAGCCATTTCCACAAACATTCGCTCTGCCACATGGCACAGCGGCAGGTACGACAGCAACCGGTCATCCTCCCCCAGGCCAAACAACTCAGTACCGCGCGTGGCAGCAAACCCCAAAGCGCCGAAACTGTGCATCACCCCCTTGGGCAGGCCGGTCGTGCCGGAGGTGTAGATGATGGTAGCCAGGCTGTCGGCAGCCGGTAGCGGGTTGTCCTGGATCGGCGAGCAGGCTTGCAGGTTTGCCCAACTGAAATCGAAAGCCCCGTCAGGACACAGCGGCAGGCTGATAGTCGGCACGCCCGCAGGAATGCCAGGCGCCATCGCCGACCAGTCATCGAGCTTGCCGATCAGCGCCAATGCCGCCTGCGAATGGGTCAGCACATGGGCGACGGACTCGGCGGTGAGGTTGGGATAAAGCGGCACCGACACATGCCCGGCCATCCAGATAGCCAGGTCGGCGATGATCCAGTGGGCGCAGTTTTTTGAAATCAACGCAATGTGCGAACCCTGGGGCAACTCCCGCGCGCGCAGCCAGTGCGCGGCGCAACGAGCCTGGTGGCCGACCTCGCCCCAGGTGAGGGCCTGCACCTCACCGCCGCCGATGGGCTGAACGAGGAAGACTTTGCGCGGGTGCCGCGCCTCACGCTCGAAGAAGACCTGCAACGGCAAACGAAAAGCGACAGGCATGGGACGCGCTCCTTTGTGATCCGAGATACAGCCAACCAAGCACTTGCTTGGTTGACTGTATAGCACAGGAGAAGGAAACGGCCTGCCGCTAACCACGATGCGAAGCGAGCCGCTCTTGATCTTGATCTGCTTTTGATCTTGATCTCAGGCGCCCCATCAAACCACGCTGGCCGGAACCCTAAGTGGCCGTTACCGCAGGAATGGATATGTACTCGGTATAACGGTTTCGACTGTGAGGCCGCCTTCGCGAGCAAGCCCGCACACAGTGGGATCGTGGGGTGTCAGGTAGATAAGCATCGGCTGGCAGGCCGCCATCGCAGGCAAGCCAGCTCCCACTGTTGGATCGCGGCGCGGCATAGGTTGGCGGCCGTCGCGGGAGCACGTTCAGCGTCGCACGATGCCTAGGGATTCTTCACATCCACCAGGCTCATCAAGCCCGCCAACGGAAAGTCACCTTCAAGTTGCGCCAAACTGGCCGTGTACATCGGCTCTGGCTGGCGCTGATGCCCATGCTGCAAAAAACTGATCAGGCTGCCCACCAACGGTTGGTGGCTGACCAACAGCACATCGTCATCGGTGTCGAGTTTCTCCAGCACTCGCTGAACATCCCCATCAGGCGTCAGCCACGGCACCGTACGGATTTCGGGCTGGAACCCCAGCACATCGCGCACCAGCTGCGCCGTCTGCTGCGCTCGTACATAAGGGCTGGCAATGATGGCGCCCAAGGGCTGGCCAATCAGGTGCGCAGCACTGCGCACCACTTCGGCGCGCCCGTGCTCGGTGAGGTTGCGCTCGGCGTCCGTGGGGGCGTGCGCTTGGGCCTCACCGTGACGCAGAATCCATACCTTCATAGCTTCGGCTCTTCATCACGCACCGGGTGCGGTGCCGGCGGTACGCTGTGGGCCGCTTCGCCTTCGGGAGCGCGTGGGGTTGGCCAATCGGCGAACGGCCAGGGCTTTTGTTCGGTGTGGAAGCTGCCGAAGCGGCCGATCTGCGCCAGGAACTGGCTGAGGCGGTCGCCAAAATTCATCAGGCCCAGGTTCGGCGCACCGTAGATCAGCCGGTAAATCAATTGCACCACCACCAGCGCACCGAGCAGCAATTGCGCCCCCTGCCACACCAGCGCAAACACCAGCATCCACAAGATGCGCAAGACAATCGACTCGTATGGAGGGGCAGCTTTGGGATCGTTCATGACGCGTTCCTCAGTTGAAACCACTGGTGGAAATAAAGTCGACATCGGTCTTGGGCTCAGCCCGCATCAGTAACTCGATGACCTGGTTCAAGGTGCGCCCTTCGAACAGGATCGCGTGCAACCCGGCGACCAGCGGCATGTACACGCCCACTTCCTGGGCCTTGGCTTTCAAGACCTTGAGGGTGTTGACCCCTTCGGCCACTTCACCCAGGCGCGTCACCGCCTCCTCCAGGCTCAGCCCTTGGCCCAAGGCAAATCCGACCTGATAGTTGCGGCTTTTAGGCGATGAGCAGGTGACGATCAAGTCACCCACGCCCGCCAGGCCGAGGAAGGTCATGGGGTTGGCGCCCTGGTTCACCGCAAAACGCGTCATCTCGGCCAGGGCACGGGTGATCAGCATGCTCTTGGTGTTTTCGCCCATGCCCAGTGCCACGGCCATGCCGGCGATGATCGCGTAGACGTTTTTCAAGGCCCCGCCCAATTCGACGCCGAAGCGATCGGCGCTGGCGTAGACCCGGAAGGTACGGCCATGCAGCACCGCCTGGACGCGCTCGCACAAGGCCTCGTCTTCACTGGCGACGACGGTGGCGGTCAACGCGTGCTCGGCGACTTCCCGCGCCAGGTTCGGCCCGGACAGCACGCCAATGCGCGCCTGGGGGGCGATTTCGGTGAGGATTTCACTCATCAACTTGAAGGTGTGGGCTTCGATGCCCTTGGTCAGGCTGACCAACAACTTGCCAGCCAGGCGTTCGGCGTGGGGCGCCAATACCGAGCGCAAGGCGCTGGAAGGCAGCGCGACGAAGCACAGGTCGCAAGCCGTGAGGGTTTCCAGCAGGTCGGTCACCGGTTCGACGGCAGGATGAATCTTGATACCTTTAAGGTAACGGGGGTTTTCGCGATGCACGCGAATGGCTTCGGCCTGCTCGGGGTCGCGCATCCACTGACGCACCGCGTGGCCGTTCTCGGCCAGCAGGTTAGCCACGGCGGTACCAAAACTTCCGCCTCCCAGGACCGCAATAGGGCGCTGTTCAGTCATATGCAATCCGTTAATCCATACCAGTGGCGATGGCGGCATTATACGGGGCGCCCGGCTTGCGGCCAGCCCCCCTATCAATTCGCGGGCTTGTCAGAAAATGCAACGGGTGTGCGAAGTAAATGCAAGTCCGACGACTGGCAAATAGCCGCGCCTCGGTTAACATGGTCGGCTATCCGCAATTAACAAGGCCGTGCCGTGTATCTGGGCCCTCCTCCTCGCTCATCACTGTTATTGATGCTGGTGTGCGCTACCTGCGCACAGGCCGACGACCTGTTCCTCGACAGCCAGCCGCTGCCCCAGGTCTTGACCGCCACGCGCCTCAAGCAATCGGCCGCCGCCGTGCCCGGCAGCATGACGGTAATCGACAGCGAGCTGATCAAGGCCAGTGGCGCCCGGGACATCTCGGAACTGCTGCGGCTGGTTCCCGGGATGATGGTCGGCTACACCAGCGGCAACCAGGCCTCGGTGAACTACCACGGCACCAGCGCCAGTGATGCCCGGCGCATGCAGGTGTTGATCGACGGGCGCTCGGTCTACCGCGCCGGCCTGGCCACGGTGGACTGGAGCGATATCCCGGTGGCCATGGAGGATATCGAGCGCATCGAGGTCTTTCGCGGCCCCAACACCGTCAGCTACGGTGCCAATGCATTGATGGCGGTGGTGAATATCCTCACCCGCTCACCGGCCAACAGCCAGGGCTCACGGATGAAGGTCATCCGTGGCGAACGCGGCATCAATGACTTCTATGCCAGCCAGGGTGTGGGCTGGGAGACCGGCGATTTGCGCTTGTCCCTGTCCGGGCAACAGGACGATGGTTTTGACAGCGACGCGGCCGGCGCCGACCGCCGTGACGGGCGCCGTCTCAACCGTTTCAGCCTGGCGGTGAGCCAGACCTTGAATGCGCAACAAAGCCTCGATTGGCAACTGAACGTCAAGGAAGGCACGAACCAGCGCCCTTATACCTACACCCCGGTGTTTGCCGGGATTACCGAAGGCGGTAGCAATTCCGACGCCACCGCCAAAGACTATGCGGGCTCCCTGCGCTGGAACTTCGACTTCAACCCCGACCACAGCCTGTATATCCAGGGCTCGGCACAGCAATGGGACCGCAAGCAAATCTGGAAAGCCTGTGACGCCAAGGTCTCGTTCAGCCCGGAGCTGACCCAGCTATGGCAGCTCAACCCCAACTATGCCGAACTGCTGGCGCGGCACATGGACATCTACAGCCAAGGCTCCGCACCACCCGGCAGCGCCGCCGAACAGGCCTTGGCCAATCAGGTGCTGGGCCAGTGGCGCAACGGCGCCAACCAGAGCGTTTGCGGTGATATCGACCAGAGCGCCCGTGAAAGCCGCTACGACGTGGAGATTCAGGACACGCTCAGCCTCTCCGACAGCCTGCGCCTGGTCAGCGGCATGAATTACCGCTACGACCGCGCCGACTCCGAGACCTACTTCAATGGCACCCTGGACGACACCACGTGGCGTCTGTTCGGGCATCTGGAATGGCGCGCCAGCGAACACTGGCTACTGCAAGGTGGCGCCATGTACGAAGACACGCACCTGAGCGGCAACTCGCTGACGCCGCGTGTGGCGGTCAATTACCTGATCAACCCACGCCACGGCTTGCGCGCGATTTACTCCGAGGCGATCCGCTCGCCGGACATGTTCGAGAACAACGTCAATTGGAGCTACCGTGTCACCAATCTCAGCTCCCCCACCTACGGGCAAAACGCCGGGCAATATTTTGTCGTGACGCGCGGCCCCGGCAACCTCGACAAAGAGTTGATGCGCTCACGCGAGCTGGGCTACAACGGCTTCTTTGCCGAGCTGGGGCTGAATGTCGACGTGAAGCTGTTCTATGACGAAATCACCGACATGATCAGTTCGCCGCTGCGCAACAACCAATACATCGCCAGCAACGCCAACAGCTCGCGCTTCACCGGTGCAGAGTCACAGTTCGACTGGCGCGTGAGTAACGCCGACCGCCTGCGCCTGACCTATGCTTATGTAGACGCCACCTCCAGCAACCCGCTGGACAAAGCGCAAACCGCGCGTAACAGCGGCTCGGCCGGTTGGCTGCGTGAATGGGGCCAGGGTTGGTCCAGCGCCTTGTTCTACTATGGCGACGACGCACTCAACCAATATCGCTTCCAGCGGGTCGACCTGCGGGTGGCCAAGCGCATTGCCGTAGGCAAAACCAATGTGGAGCTGGCGGGCATGTTGCAACAACGCCTGGATAACCAACCCACCACCTGGGCGGACAACAACTACGACCATCGCCACGCTCTCTACTTCAGCGCCGAGCTGGACTTCTGACATGGCCGATCAGTCACGGATGACACGCTTGCTGGTTTCACGATTGTGGCGCCGCGGCCTGCTGCTGGCGTGCCTGCTGCTGGCAGCGCCGGCCTGGAGTGCCAGCATCCTGCTCACGGCCGCCGAGGACGGTGCCGGTGTGCGCGCCTTTACCCAGGCCCTTGCCCAACAGCGCCCCAACGACCAGGTCAGCTTTACCCCCCTCAACGAGTTGCCGGCGCCAAGGGACTTGCCCGCCAGCACCCGTTTGATCCTCCTCGACCTGCCCGGCCTCGACTGGCGCCTGCAGGATGCCCAGGGGCCGCCCGCTCTGGTGCTGCGCATCAGCCGTCTCCAGGCCCGGCAACGCCTGGGCAACACGCACCCGGCGAAAATCAGCCTGCTCTGGAGCGACCCGCCGCTGGAACGTCAGTTGCGCCTGATCGCCCATATCCTGCCCCAGGCCCAGCGCGTTGGCGTGCTTTACGATGCCGGCAGTGAGTTCCTGCTGCGCGAACTGATGCAGGCCGCCAAGCCCATCGGCCTGGAAATCGTGCCCCAGCTCTGGGACAACACCAGTGACAGCCGCCCGCTGCAAAACCTGTTCAAGAACAGCGACGTGCTACTGGGCCTGGACGACCCGAACCTGTACAACCCCAAGACCGTAAAAAACCTGTTGCTGAGCAGTTACGCCCAACAACTGCCGTTGGTGGGGCCCAATGCGGGTTTTGTGCGGGCCGGCAGCCTGGCCAGCACCTACAGCGATCAGGCCGACTGGCTCGCCGTGCTGGGCCACCTGCTGGACCAGCCGCCGGCCAATTGGCCGCACACGCTCTACCCTGAACACTTCAAAGTCGTGGGCAACCCGCAAGTCGCACGCTCACTGGGCATCGAACAGGTCGATGAAGTCGCCGTTGCCGCCCGCTTGGCCGAAGGAGAACAACGCCCATGACCTTGCGTCGTCGTTGGGATATCAACACCCGCACCCAGCTCATTACCCTGGGCCCCGCGCTGCTGTTGACCCTGCTGCTCATCACCTTCTTCACCTTCGTGCGCATCCAGGATTTGCGCCAGGAACTGGACCACACCGGTCAATTGATCGCCAACCAGCTGGCGCCCGCCACTGAGTACGGCGTGATTTCCGGCAACAACGACGTGCTTGAATCCCTGCTGCGTGCAACCCTGGCCACGCCCCATGTACGCTTCCTCGAGATCCAGGACAGCGCCGAGAACATCCTGGTGTACGTGGAGCAGCCGTCCGAGCGACATGATCGCTCGCTGTCAGTGAAGGTGTTCCAGGCACCGATCCGCCTGCAACACATCCAGCTCAACAATGACTTTTTCCAGGACAACCTCAACGAACCCAAGGCCCCCCGCGCGGACTACCTGGGGCGGGTGATCGTGGGCATGTCCAATGATGCGTTCAGCCAGCGCCAGCAGGAGATCCTGTTCAAGGCCGGGATCCTGGCGTTGTTCGCCCTGCTGTTTACCTTCCTGCTGGCGCGGCGCTTGTCGGCGAGCCTGTCAAAGCCGATCAGCGCCATGGGGCATGCGGTCAAGGCCATCCAGCAAGGCGATTACAAGACGCCACTGCCGATCGTCGATGACTCGGAACTGGGTGACCTCTCGCGGCATATCAACAACCTGGCCGAGGGCCTTCACCAGGCCAGTCGCGAACAGCAACAAGCCATAGCCCAGTTGATCCAGACCCGTGAAGAAGCCGAGCGGGCGAACAATGCCAAGTCGGATTTCCTGGCGATGATGAGCCATGAACTGCGCACACCCATGAATGGCGTGCTGGGCATGCTGCAACTGCTGGAAACCACCGAGATGACCGAGGAGCAGACCGAGTATGCGGCGCTGGCTTCGGAGTCTACCGAGCACTTGCTCAAGGTGATCAATGACATCCTCGACTTCTCACGCATTGAACGCGCCGCACTGGAACTGGAACATATTCCGTTCAACCTGGCGGACCTGATCAACAGCTGCGCCCAGGCGTTCCAGCACAGTGCCCAGCAGCGCGGGCTGAGCCTGGAGTTGCCCATCCCCATGGGCCTGGAGGCCCTGCGGGTGCGCGGCGACCCGACGCGGATCCGCCAGATTCTGGTGAACCTGATCGGCAATGCATTGAAATTTACCGAACATGGCAGCGTGACCGTCGAGCCCCACTGGCAAACCCTGGACCATGAGTTGGTGTGGTTCACCTGCACCGTGCGCGACAGCGGTATCGGTATTTCCGCCGAACGCCTGGATTTGATGTTCGATGCCTTCCAGCAGGCCGACAGCTCCATTTCCAGGCGTTACGGTGGCACGGGGCTGGGCCTGCCGATTGCGCGCACCCTGGCCGAACGCATGGGGGGCACCTTGCGCGCCCAGAGCGAAGAAGGTCGAGGCTCGGTGTTCACCATGGAGATTCCGCTGGCCATCGACCAACAACAGATGGCGGCCGCCGCTCCCGACGCGCCTGGCAAAGCCAGCGCCGGCGATGGCCGCCATGTGCTGCTGGTGGAAGACAACCCGGTTAACCGCACCGTGGTCGAAGCGATGCTGCGCAGCCTGGGCTTCGAAGTCAGCCTGGCCACGGACGGCGCCGAGGCGATCCGAAGCGCCGAGAGCTTGATTTTCACCGCCATCCTGATGGATTGCCGGCTGCCCTTGATTGACGGCTACGAAGCCACGCGACAGATTCGCCAACTGCCCGGCTGCGCCGATCTGCCGATCATCGCCCTGACGGCCAACGCCTTGCAGGGCGACCGCGAAGCGTGCCTGGCAGCCGGAATGAACGATTACCTGGCCAAGCCGTTCAAACGCACGGATTTGCAGCAAATCCTGCAACGCTGGGTGCAGTAGCGCCGCGCCATCAGCCAACTGCGACTGGCGTGAAAGACGAAAGTGCGGCAGTCTTAGGCACCCGAACGGGCCGATAAACAGGCCCGGTTTAAAATTTCAGTGAACAAGTGTACATTCAGTGCCTTGCCGCTGTGACTTTCACTACAACGCAATAGTCTATGTGTAGGCTGCCGCTATGAGGCATGAACGCTTCATTCGGTTCGGGAAGATTTGCCCAACCCAGCCGCATGGGATTATTGAGGAGCTCGCATGACCAAACAAAACGCCTTTACTCGGGAAGACCTGCTGCGCTGCAGTCGCGGTGAGCTGTTCGGCCCAGGTAACGCGCAACTGCCCGCCCCGAACATGCTGATGGTGGATCGCATCACCCATATCAGCGAAGAAGGTGGCAAGTACGGCAAAGGTGAATTGGTCGCCGAGCTGGATATCACCCCTGACCTGTGGTTCTTCGCTTGCCACTTCGAAGGTGACCCTGTGATGCCAGGCTGCCTGGGCCTTGATGCCATGTGGCAGTTGGTCGGTTTCTACCTGGGCTGGCAAGGCCTGCCGGGCCGCGGTCGCGCTCTGGGTTCGGGCGAAGTGAAGTTTTTTGGCCAAGTCCTGCCGACCGCCAAGAAAGTCACCTACAACATTCAAATCAAGCGCGTCCTCAAGGGCAAGCTGAACCTGGCCATCGCCGACGGTTCGGTGACTGTCGACGGTCGCGAGATCTATACTGCCGAAGGCCTTCGGGTCGGCGTATTCACTTCCACTGACAACTTTTAAGGGTTATCCGCATGCGCCGCGTCGTTATCACTGGTCTGGGCATCGTTTCTTGCCTGGGCAATGACAAAGAGACCGTCACCGCTAACCTGCGTGCAAGTCGCCCTGGCATCCGCTTCAACCCGGAATATGCCGAAATGGGTCTGCGTAGCCAGGTTTCCGGCTCCATTGACCTGCCCCTCGAAGAACTGATCGATCGCAAGATCTATCGCTTCGTCGGCCACGCTGCTGCCTACGCCTACCTGGCCATGAAAGACGCGATCGCCGACTCCGGCCTGAGCGAAGACCAGGTTTCGAACGTACGCACCGGCCTGATCGCCGGCTCCGGCGGCGCATCGACCCTCAACCAGATGGAAGCGCTGGACATCCTGCGCGAAAAAGGCGTGAAGCGCGTTGGCCCGTACCGTGTCACGCGGACCATGGGCAGCACCGTTTCCGCCTGCCTGGCTACGCCATTCCAGATCAAGGGCGTGAACTACTCGATCTCCTCCGCGTGCGCCACCAGCGCCCACTGCATCGGGACTGCCGTTGAGCAGATCCAGCTGGGCAAGCAGGACATCGTATTCGCCGGCGGCGGTGAAGAAGAGCATTGGAGCCAGTCGTTCCTGTTCGACGCCATGGGTGCGTTGTCCACCCAGTACAACGAAACCCCGGAAAAAGCCTCCCGCGCCTACGACGCCAAGCGTGACGGTTTCGTCATCGCCGGCGGTGGCGGCATGGTCGTGGTTGAAGAGCTGGAACACGCTCTGGCCCGTGGCGCCAAGATCTACGCGGAAATCGTTGGCTACGGCGCCACGTCCGACGGCTACGACATGGTTGCGCCAAGCGGTGAAGGCGCCATCCGCTGCATGCAGATGGCAATGTCCACCGTCGACACCCCAATCGACTACCTGAACACCCACGGCACCTCGACCCCGGTCGGCGATGCCAAGGAAATGGAAGGTGTGCGTGCGGTATTCGGCGACAAGGCTCCGAAGATCAGCTCCACCAAGAGCCTGTCGGGTCACTCCCTGGGCGCCGCTGGCGTTCACGAAGCGATCTACTGCCTGCTGATGATGGAAGGCAACTTCATGGCCGGCTCGGCCAACATCGACGAGATTGATCCGGTTGTGGCTGATATGCCGATCCTGACCAAGACCGTTGAAAACGCCAAGATCGATACCGTGATGAGCAACAGCTTTGGCTTCGGTGGCACCAATGCCACCCTGGTACTGAAGCGCTGGCAGGGCAAGTAAGCCCCGCAGGTTGATCACATGAAAAAGCCCCGACTGGTTCGGGGCTTTTTTTTGCGCTTTGATTTGAAACCGCGCCGCCTTCATCGCAGGCAAGCCAGCTCCCACCTTTGAATTGTGAATACAGTCAAAGGTGGGAGCTGGCTTGCCTGCGAATGGGCCAACTCGGCCCCCCGCCCTACACCGAAAACCGCGCCACCATCGAATTCAAATCCACCGCCAACCGCGACAACTCCTGGCTCGCTGCACTGGTCTGGTTGGCCCCGGTCGATGTCTGGTGCGCCAGGTCGCGGATATTCATCAGGTTACGATCCACCTCCCGAGCCACCGCCGCCTGCTGCTCCGAGGCACTGGCAATGACCAAATTGCGTTCGTTGATCAAGGTGAATGCCGAGGCAATCTCTTCCAGGGCCATGCCCGCCGATTTGGCGATATCCAGTGTGGAGCGCGCCCGCGTATTGCTCTGCTGCATCGAACTGACAGCCTGGTCGGTGCCCTGTTGAATCCCGCTGATCATCTGCTCGATTTCCTGGGTGGACTGTTGCGTGCGATGGGCCAAGGCCCGCACCTCATCGGCTACCACCGCAAACCCGCGCCCGGCATCCCCCGCTCGCGCCGCCTCAATCGCCGCGTTCAGTGCCAGCAGGTTGGTTTGCTCGGCAATCGAGCGAATCACATCCAGCACCGTGCTGATGCCATAGACCTTTTGCGCCAGCTCCTCGACCTGGGTCGCATTGGCGGTCACATCGGGTGCCAGGGCTTCAATCGACAGCACCGTCTGCTGCACCTGTTCACGCCCTTGCTGGGCAATGCGGTCGGATTCGCGAGACGCCTGGGAAGTGGCCACAGCATTGCTCGCCACCTCCTCCACCGCCACCGTCATTTGATTGACCGCCGTGGCCGCCTGTTCGATTTCCTGGTTCTGCTGGTGCAAACCACGGGTCGCATCCTCGGTGACGCAACTGAGCTCTTCGGAAGCCGACGCCAATTGGTTCGACGATTCTGATATGCGCCGGATAGTGTCGCGCAAGCTCTCCTGCATGCGCTTGAGCGCCTGCTGCAAGCGCGCCGGCTCGTCGCTGCCACTGAGCTTGATCTCGCCAGTTAAATCGCCGCTGGCAACGCCCTGGGCTACTTTCAACGATTGCGCCAGCGGTAGCACGATGCTACGCGTCAGCCACACGGCCAGGCCGATCGTGATCAACGCCGTGACGCCAATCATGACCATCACCCAGACCCGCGACTGGCTGAACACGTGTTGTGCCAGCCGGGCGGCCTCGTTGGCGCTGGACTTGTTCAGATTGACCAACTCACGCAACGTCACGGCCATCTGGTCGGCCATCTGATTCATTTCGCCATTGACCACCGCAATGGCCTCCTCCAGCCGATTGGCCTTGGATAAGCCCACCACCTGCTCCTGGCGTTGCAGGTACTGTTGCTCCTCGACCTTGAAGCGATCAAACAGCACGCGCTCTTCAGGCAAGACGATCAACGCCTCGTACACGCCTTCAGCGTGGTGCAAACCGGTTTTGATCTCGGCGATTTTCTGCTCGTTCTGCGCCACCGCCTGGGGGTCGCGATTGACCAGCAAGCGCAACGTCAGCGCCCGAATACGCAACACGTCCTGGTTCATCTCTCCCACCGCCATCACGCTGGGCAGCCAGTTGGTCTCCACCTGGTCCGACTGCTGGCGCATATTGGCCATCTGCAACAGGGCAAAGCCGCCCAAGACGAACACCATCAACGCCAGCACACCAAAGCCCAGACCGGCGCGAGGGGCGATATTCAAACTGCGGATATTCATGCCAGGGTTCCTTCCAAAAGTACTGCATCCACCTGCAGCGGGTCTCTTGGACGTTATCGGCACCTCAGGTCATTGGCATAAGACCAAAACGCGATATCAACGCGCGTCGCCATCGCGAGGCGGCTTGGGCAGGATGGCCAGGAAATTGTCGCGCGCGACCTTGTGGGCAACGTCTTCGGGCAACGCATCGAGGAAAGGATCGAAACGGCGCATCTCTTTGCCCAACTTATTAAAGCGTCCCACAACATCGGAACCCAGCATGAAGCGATCCGGGAAGCGCTCCACCAACGCCACCCATTGCGGCCGTGGCTTGCCGGCGTCGTCCAGCAGATACGGCGTGAGCATGCTCCAGGACAGGTCGATATACAGGTTGGGGTAAGCCTCAAGCAGGCGCGCCAAGGTGGGCAGCAAAAAATCCATTTGCACCTGATGACGGTGGATTTCCTTACTGGTACCGGCATGGGCCCAGATAAAACGCGTGTGCGGGTGGTTGCGTAACGGCTGCTCGACTTCCGCCAGGTACAGTGGGTTGCGCTCACGTTTAGAGGTGATGTTGGAATGCAGCATCACCGGCAGGTCGTTTTCGGCCGCCAGGTGGTAGATGCGCGTCATGGCTTCGTTATTGGCACGGGGCGTGTCGCCGGAGGTCAGGGCGGTGAGGTCATCGTGGCGGGTAAACACTTCACCGATGCCCTGCCACAGCCCTGGGTTGAGGTCGAGCATGCGCTGGATGTGGGCGGCGGAGTTCTTGTCGTTGGGATTGAAACCGGCGAGGAACGGATGAAAGTGCTGGCGTTGCTCGGGGGACAGTTTATTGACCGCCGCCGCGACGATCACATCCGTGGCGCTGTACCAATAGGCATCAGCGTCGTCACCGGCGTAATAGCGCGGGCGCTTGGGCTCGTCTTCGTGCCATTTCTTGGCCACGGGAATCCCGGAAATCATGACGTGCTCAATACGGTTGTCCGCCATGGCCTTGAGCAGCTTGTCCATGCCGGCGGTTTCCTGGAAAAAATCCACGTAATGCAGGTGCGCGTCGCTGTAGGCATAGTCACGAGCCTGCACGGCAAGGCTGCTGGCGGCGAGCAACAAGGCAAGACTCAGGCGGGCTCCAGACACGGTAAAACCTCAATAAGGACTGATACGGGTAGACCTTGCGCCAGCCTTCAGGGTTCAGCACGGAAAAAACCGGAACACTGGAGTGCCAGCATGCTCTATAACTGCATGACCTTCATCCTGCGCCCTTACGAGGTTTGCCATGCCTGTTACCGTTAATACGCTGAACGCTGAAAACTTCCGTCACAGTGTGAATATCAATAATCACGAGCTGTTTACCGACCTGCCCAAGAGCCTGGGCGGTGACGATTCAGCGCCCTCCCCCCACGATTATTTCGATGCTGCGCTGGCGTCTTGCAAAGCCTTGACCGTGAGGCTCTACGCGCAGAAAAAAGATATCCCGCTGACCGGCGTGACCGTGGAGGTCACCCACGACAGCGCCGAGGAGCAAAAGGGTAAATACAAGCTCAATGTCGAGCTGACCCTCAAGGGCGTGCTCACCGACGCCCAGCGCGATGAACTGCACCGCGTCGCTGATAAGTGCCCGGTACACAAGCTGATGACCACCGCCGAAGTCACTATCGAAACGAAATTGTCGGAAGGCGCCTTCAGCCAATAGCCCAACCTCCCATCGAGCGGGTTATGCTTCATAGCATCTAACCCGCTCAGACTGGGATGCCCATGACCACTCTCACCGTGATTCGCCCTCGCCCCGAAGATGTAGAAGGCCAGCCTATCCTGCGGCCCCTGCCCTCGCGTGAATGCCGCAGCGTCGGGCCCTTTGTGTTTTTCGACCATATGTTGGCGACCCGCTACGCACCGGGTACCGGCATGAATATCCGCCAGCATCCCCACATCGGCCTCTCCACCCTCACCTACCTGTTTGAAGGCGTCTTGCAGCATAAGGACAGCCTTGGCTCGGACCAGGTTGTGCAAGCCGGCGATGTCAGCTGGATGACCGCCGGCAGTGCGATTGCCCACGTCGAGCGCACACCTGAAGCGGTCAAGGCCAGGGGTTTCAACCTGCATGGCCTGCAGGTGTGGCTGGCCTCGCCCAAGGACCACGAGACCGGGCCGGGACACTACAGCCATCACCCCGCGGCGAGCTTGCCGATAAGCGATAACCTCGGCGTGCAGGTGCGTTTGATCGCCGGTGATGGTTTTTGCCTCAGATCACCGGTGCCGGTGCTATCGCCGACGCTGTATGCCGAGGTACAGATGCAAACCGCCACTACCCTGCTGATTCCGGATGAACATGAGGAACGTGCGGTGTATGTGCTGGAGGGTGAGGCGCAATTGGACGGTGAAGCCCTGGAGGTCAACAGCTTGGTGGTATTGCCGACTGGGCAGGAGCTGACCCTGTATGCCGAGAGTGATTGCCACCTGATGGTGTTTGGCGGGGCGCCGCTGGATGGGCCACGGCGGATCAACTGGAATTTTGTGGCGAGCGATCCGGCGGTGATCGAGCAGGCGAGACAGCGTTGGGCGGCTGGGGATTGGCCCACTGTGCCGGGGGAGTCAGAAAGAATCGAGTTGCCGGTGAAATAGCTATCGCAGGCAAGCCAGCTCCCACATTTGATGGGTATACACATTTTAGAATGTAGGAGCTGGCTTGCCTGCGATGGCGTCCGATCAGGCGCTGAGAAATCAGCCCTTGAACACTTCATCCAACAAGTTATGCATCGACTGGAAAGCCCGTGCAGCGGTCTTGGCGTCGTACATCATCTTGCCTGGCACATTGGCATGGGGGTCGGTGAAGGAATGCACCGCGCCGCCGTAGCTGAGCAACTGCCAATCCACACCCGCCGCGTTCATTTCATCTTCGAATGCCGGCAGTTGCTCTTTGGGCACCAACGGGTCAGAGGCGCCATGCAGCACCAGCACTGACCCCTTGATGTTCTTCGCGTCTGCAGGGTTCGGCGTATCCAGGGTGCCGTGGAACGACACGGCAGCCTTCAGCGGCGCGCCGGTACGGGCCAGTTCCAGGGAACAGCAACCGCCAAAGCAGAAGCCAAAGGTGGCCAGTTTCGACGTGTCCACAGCTGCTTCAGTCTGGCCTTGCAGTTGCTCGAAGGCGGCTTGCATACGCTTGTTCAGCAGTGGGCGATCATTCTTCAACGGCATCATCGCCGCGCCCGCTTCATCGCCATTTGAAGGACGTACGTTTTGCCCGTAGAGGTCGGCAATCAACACCACGTAGCCTTTGCCGGCAACGGCCTTCGCGATCTCTTCAGCCCCCGCACTCACGCCCATCCAGTTCGGCGCCATCAGCAGTCCCGGCAACGGGCCCTTGTGGCTGGCATCGAACGCCAGACGGCTTTCATAAGACTGGCCATCAATCTGATAGACCACGGAACGTACAGTGACTTGGCTCATCATTTTCCCCAATTTAGATGGATTGACGATGCTCCCTGTAGGAGCGAGGGGGACGCCTAGTTCTTGCTCGCGAAAAACGTGAGATCACCGCGTTCATTCAGCATTTGCGCGTTATCGTTGACGTTCTTCGCGAGCAAGCTCGCTCCTACAATAGAGCCAGAACGAAAAAACCCGCCGAAGCGGGTTTTTCTACAACGGTGTTAAACCGACAATTCAACCAACAGCTTGTTCAGTCGGCGCACATACGCGGCCGGGTCCTTCAAGCTGTCGCCGGCTGCCAGGGCGGCCTGGTCGAAGAGGATGTGCGACAGGTCGCCAAACCGCTCTTCGCTCTGCTCGCCATCGAGTTTCTCGATCAGCGGGTGAGACGGGTTGAATTCGAAGATCGGCTTGGAATCCGGCACTTTCTGGCCGCTGGCTTCGAGGATCTGGCGCATCTGCATGCCCAGGTCTTGCTCGCCGATGGCCAGGATCGCCGGGGAATCGGTCAGGCGATGGGATACCCGCACCTCACTGACCGCTTCGCCCAAGGAAGCCTTGATGCGCTCAACCAGGCCCTCTTTGGACTTGGCGACTTCTTCGGCTTCTTTCTTCTCTTCTTCGGAGTCCAGGTTCCCCAGGTCCAGGTCACCACGGGCCACGTCGACAAAGGTTTTGCCGTCGAACTCGGTGAGGTAGCTCATCAGCCACTCATCGATACGGTCGGTCAGCAGCAGCACTTCGATGCCTTTCTTGCGGAAGACTTCCAGGTGCGGGCTGTTCTTGACCTGAGCGTAGGTTTCGCCGGTCAGGTAGTAGATCTTGTCCTGACCTTCCTTGGCACGTGCCAGGTAGTCAGCCAGGGATACAACCTGCTCGCCGTCTTCGCCTTGAGTCGAGGCAAAACGCAGCAAACCGGCGATTTTTTCCTTGTTGGCAAAATCTTCTGCCGGGCCTTCTTTCATGACCTGGCCGAAGTTTTTCCAGAAGCTCTTGTATTGCTCAGGCTCGTTCTTCGCCAGTTTTTCCAGCATGTCGAGCACGCGCTTGGTCAGCGCCGACTTCATGGAGTCGATGATCGGATCTTTCTGCAGGATTTCCCGCGACACGTTCAGCGACAGGTCGTTGGAGTCGACCACACCTTTGATAAAGCGCAGGTACAGCGGCAGGAAGGATTCCGCCTGGTCCATCACGAACACACGCTGCACGTACAGCTTCAGGCCTTTTGGCGCTTCACGCTGGTACAGGTCGAACGGAGCACGGGCCGGTACGTAGAGCAGCGAGCTGTATTCGAGCTTGCCTTCAACCTTGTTGTGGCTCCAGCTCAGCGGGTTCTCGTAGTCGTGGCCGATGTGCTTGTAGAACTCCTGGTATTCCTCGTCCTTGATCTCGGTACGCGGACGGGTCCACAGGGCGCTTGCGCGGTTGACGGTTTCCCACTCCACCGCCGGGGCTTCTTCGCCTTCGGCAACGGTCTGTTCCTTGGGCAACTCGATCGGCAACGCGATGTGGTCGGAGTACTTCTTGATGATGTTGCGCAGGCGCCAGCCATCGGCGAATTCGTCTTCACCGGCTTTCAGGTGCAGCACGATGCGCGTGCCACGGTCAGCCTTGTCGATAGTGGCGATTTCAAATTCGCCCTCGCCCTTGGAAGCCCAGTGCACGCCTTCGCTGGCGTCAAGGCCGGCGCGGCGGCTGAATACTTCAACCTTGTCGGCGACGATGAAGGCCGAATAGAAGCCCACGCCGAATTGGCCGATCAGGTGAGAGTCTTTTTTCTGGTCGCCCGACAGGTTCTTCATGAAATCTGCGGTGCCGGATTTGGCGATGGTCCCCAGGTGGGTGATCGCATCGTCACGGCTCATGCCGATACCGTTGTCTTCGAGGGTGACGGTCTTGGCGTCTTTGTCGTAGCTCACACGGATCTTCAGTTCCGCGCCGCCTTCCAGCAACTCAGGCTTGGACAGGGCTTCGAAACGTAATTTATCGACAGCGTCAGAGGCGTTCGAGATCAATTCGCGAAGGAAAATTTCCTTGTTGGAATACAGCGAATGGATCATGAGGTGCAGCAGTTGCTTCACCTCGGTCTGGAAGCCCAGGGTTTCCTTTTGAGTTTCCACACTCATGGTCATCAAACTCCAATTGGATGGCAGTGGCCGCGCCCTTGAGGGTTGGCGGCGGGTTGTCATCAAAGTTGGGGGCTCAGACCAGGATTTCAAGGGCAGGCCAATTCCTCAATTTTGAAATGTGCCCGGCCAGTGGCAATCGGTTCGGCCGGGGTGCTCTGCCAGGCGGTAATCGCCACGTTGGCCACGCGCCGGCCCTGGCGCCATACCTGGCACTTGGCATAGGTGTCCCGAAACTGGCCGGCGCGCAGGTAATCCAGGGAAAAGTCGATGATTTTCGGCAGGCCCGGAGCGCCAGTGAACACCAGCAGGTGCATGGCGGCTGCCAGCTCCATGAAGCCGGCGATCACTCCGCCATGCAGCGCCGGCAATATGGGGTTACCAATGTTGTCCTTGTTGGCCGGCAGCCGAAACAGCAACTCATCCCCCAGGCGGGTGCATTCGATGCCGATCAGCTTGGCATAGGGCACAAGGTCGAGCAGCGCGTCGTAGTTGCCGCAATCAAGGGCTTGCTCCAGGCGGGTCTTGAACCGATGCGTCATGCCTGCTCTCCCTTGATGACAGTGCCCAGCCCTTGCGTGCCTTTGAGGCGCTTGCCCATGCGCATGAACGTGCCCACCACATGGGCGATAGGTTGTTGCGGGTCATCCTGATAGGCAACGCCACGGGTAAAGATCACATCAGTGGTCACCCGGTAGCATTGCGCGAAGCCATACACCGGCTTATGGGGTTCGGCGGGATGCATGTAGTCGATACGCAGGTCCAGGGTGGGGCACACTTCGAACTCGGGCAGTACGCACAGGGTCGCCATGCCGCACGCGGTGTCCATCAATGAGGTCAGCGCGCCGCCGTGGATCACCTCGCTCAGGGGGTCACCGACGATATGCGGCCCATAAGGCAGTACGAGGGTCATGCCCTCCTCGCTGGCTTCATGCACCGTCACACCCAGCACCTGGCAATGGCGCAGGGCCGAAACGAAGCGCATGGCACGCTCTAACAACGGGTTTTCGGTCATTGTTTTAGACTCTTATTAGTGTGAATTCGGCGGATTGGAATGACTGGGTAAAGTTCCTGTACGAAACATGCTATATATCTGTGAGACATAAGGAACTAATGCTGGCCCCTTGGGTTCGAAAGGCCAGTAGATATCTTCAATAAGGAGAAACACCCCATGCGTAAGACATTAGCTATTTCCATGATGCTGGCCGCTGCTCTCGGTCTGGCTGCCTGCGACAAGAAATCCGAAGACAAAGCCCAAGACGCTGCTGCACATGCTGAGCAAGCTCAGCAAGATATGGCTAAAGCACAGGATAAAGTGAACGACGCTGCGAAAGAAAACGCCGAAGCTGCCAAAGCTCAGACCGAATCGAACGAAGCTGCTGTAAAAGAAGCTGCACCTGCTGCACCTGCCGCACCTGCAGACCCTGCCAAGCAGTAATCGCAGGGTTTAAAGCTGGATTGCAGCAAAAAGAAAGCCCGCTGATTAAAGCGGGCTTTTCTTTGTCTGCGATTTGCTTGCAGCGCTACTGTGCGCCCTCTTTTACAACGTCGACTGCCGGCATATCGGTCGGGGTGTACACCATCACCTGCAATACATCGGAATGGAACTCGCGGCGGTACAGCACCAACACCACCCCGCTGCTCATCAACATGAACAACCAGGGGCTGACAAACCAGGCCAGCATGGTCATGCCGAAGTAATACGCGCGCAGGCCAAAGTTGAACTGGTTGGCCGCCATCGAAATCACTCGTGCCGCCCGCAAAGCAAATGCCTTGCGCTCCTGCTCCGACACATGCCGCTCACCGATCATGGGCGCCGAGCCCACCAGCACCGCCGCGAAGTTGTACTGGCGCATGCACCAACTGAAGGTAAAAAAGGCGTAGACGAACACCAGTGCCAGGCACAGTAATTTGATCTCCGACATGCCCTGGGATGCCTGCTGCACCATGGGAATGTCCGCCAGCAGTGACACTGCGCGTTCCGAAGCCCCCAGCACGGTGAGAATACCGGCGAGGATGATCAAGGTGCTGGAGGCAAAGAACGAGGCATTGCGCTCCAGGTTACCGATCACACTGGCGTCGGCGATACGGTTGTCGCGCAACAGCATGCGGCGCATCCAGTCTTCACGGTACAGGTGCAATACGCTGGCCAGGCACGCCGTGTCCCGGGCTTTCCACGTTGCGTAACGGGTGTAGCCGCCCCAGCAGATAACAAACCAGAGTGCGGCAAGCAGGTGGATCCAATTGGCTTCAACGAACGACATGCGGGTCCTTGTACACAGGATGATAAGGCCGACACGGTCCAAATGTGGGAGATTCTATGGTTGGGGGGAAGCCCCAAAAAACGCTTTTGATTGGTACTCGCTTTGATTTTTCATGAGCGAAAAGGCGATACGCGCTAACT
>NZ_NKRF01000114.1:0-47540 GCF_003408955.1 Pseudomonas sp. GL93 | reverse complement strand
GTTGGCAGTGACGGCGCGGGCTTCCACGGCGGCAGCGGCGCCGGCACCGTCGAGGCGGTCCATGTTGGCTTCGGTGGCGTGGCCGGCGTTGGCGCCTTTAGCGGCTACTTCGCCTTCTTCTTCTTTGTCGAATTCGTCCCAGCTCAGCATGACGTGTCGTCTCCTGCGTGAGGGCTCAAAGGTGCCCGTGTGAAACCGGATGGTTGGGTGTTCACACGACCCTAGGGCCGCGGTGGATCTTAAGGAATCGTTTGTTGCAACAGCTCGCGCAGGCAAATAAACGGAATCAGGTTACGGGTGCTGCATGAGGCTTGAGGGGCGCAGCGATGCGTGCTTGCTGCAGCGCAGGCTCAAGGTCTGGCTCTTTATCCCTGTGTAAAGGGATATTGCAGGCCCGATTTACCCGCGCATTATAGGGAAAAATTCAGGTTTGTGTTGCGGCGGATGGTCACTTGGGAGCGCCAAAATGACGTGGTTTTCGGCCAAAGCGAGTGTTTGCAAGGCTTTGCTGGGCGTGGGGATTTTTGACGGGCGGGGGATGTTTTTTTTGGGGCTGGGGAAGAGGACGTAGGAAGAGTGATCGTGGCCGTAATCGCCATCGCAGGCAAGCCAGCTTCCACAGTTGATGTGTGGTGTATTCAATGGCGGGTTCTTGGCCGCAAGAACGATTTCTTGCGGCAATTAAGAATCCAACTTCAGAAGTTGTTAGCCGTTAGAGCAACCATTGCCCATCACTTGATAGTTAAGAATATGCCGCTGGCCTTGCGAATCTTCATATTCCATCTTCACCGGTACAACTTCGCAGACTTCTGGAATGCTGCTCATGGACAAGACTTTGGCCACATCCAAGTGCGTGCTATAGGTGTAGTCCTCGACAATCGGGGCGTTCTGGCCGGCCAGTTCAGTCGGGGCTTCGTCAGCCAGGACGGCGGTGGCGCACAAGCTGCTCAGGGCCATCACTAATAACGCTTTCATTTCTTCATTACCTTCTTCAGGGCGAAAGGGGGCACGGGGCCCTTGTGAGGCCGCGTGTGTCACTTAAAAGTTGGGAAGTTCGGATTAACGGTGCCTTCGTGGGGGCTGTTGCGTTGTTAATCTCGGTGCCTTGTTGGCGGAGTTGATTCTAGGCTTGCGCGTTATATTCATATACCCGTGCTTTTGATAAACACTTTTGGCGGTTTTTGTAACAATCCCTCGATTAAGATTTTTTCAGAAACCTTCCAGGCTCCGCAGCACGCGGGCCAGAGCGGCGAAACGGCATAGCAGGGCAATTTGTAGGGTCTTGTTACTACCATCGTCGAATGGTTCTATAGGCCCACCCCGGCTACAACAGGGGCCATACAACAACAACTATGTCACCGAGGTAAGAAAGATGAGTGCGGCTTCCCTGTACCCCGTTCGCCCCGAAGTAGCAGCCAACACGCTCACCGACGAGGCGACCTACAAGGCCATGTACCAGCAGTCGGTGGTCAACCCCGACGGCTTCTGGCGCGAGCAAGCCAAGCGCCTTGACTGGGTCAAGCCTTTCACCGCGGTCAAGCAGACCTCTTTCGACGACCACCATGTCGACATCAAATGGTTCGCCGATGGCACCCTGAACGTTTCCTACAATTGCCTGGACCGTCACCTCGCCGAGCGTGGCGACCAGATTGCAATCATCTGGGAGGGCGATGACCCTGCCGAGAGCCGCAACATCACCTACCGCGAGCTGCATGAAGAAGTCTGCAAGTTCGCCAACGCCCTGCGTGGCCAGGATGTGCACCGCGGCGACGTGGTGACTATCTATATGCCGATGATCCCCGAAGCCGTGGTCGCCATGCTGGCCTGTACCCGCATCGGCGCGATCCATTCGGTGGTGTTTGGCGGTTTTTCCCCGGAAGCCCTGGCCGGTCGCATCATCGACTGTAAGTCGAAAGTGGTGATTACCGCTGACGAAGGCATCCGCGCCGGTAAGAAGATTCCGCTGAAGGCTAACGTTGACGACGCGCTGACCAATCCGGAAACCAGCAGCATCCAGAAGGTGATCGTGTGCAAGCGCACCAATGGCGCGATCAAGTGGAACCAGCATCGCGACATCTGGTACGAAGACTTGATGAAAGTGGCGGGTACCGTCTGCGCGCCAAAAGAGATGGGCGCCGAAGAAGCGCTGTTCATCCTCTATACCTCCGGCTCCACCGGCAAGCCTAAAGGCGTGCAGCACACCACCGGTGGCTACTTGCTCTACGCCGCCCTGACCCATGAGCGCGTCTTCGACTATCGCCCGGGCGAAATCTACTGGTGCACCGCCGACGTTGGCTGGGTCACCGGCCACACCTACATCGTCTACGGCCCGCTGGCCAATGGCGCGACCACGCTGCTGTTCGAAGGCGTGCCGAACTACCCGGACATCACCCGGGTGGCGAAGATCGTCGACAAACACAAGGTCAACATCCTCTACACCGCACCGACCGCGATCCGCGCCATGATGGCTTCCGGCACCGCCGCCTGCGAAGGCGCCGATGGCAGCAGCCTGCGCCTGCTCGGTTCGGTGGGCGAGCCGATCAACCCGGAAGCCTGGGACTGGTACTACAAGAACGTCGGCCAATCCCGTTGCCCGATCGTCGACACCTGGTGGCAAACCGAAACCGGCGCCACGCTGATGAGCCCGCTGCCAGGCGCCCACGCGCTCAAGCCGGGTTCGGCCGCACGGCCGTTCTTCGGTGTGGTGCCGGCGCTGGTGGACAACCTGGGCAACATTATCGAAGGCGCCGCCGAAGGCAACCTGGTGATTCTCGATTCCTGGCCAGGCCAGGCGCGTACCCTGTACGGCGACCATGACCGTTTTGTCGACACCTACTTCAAGACCTTCCGCGGCATGTACTTCACCGGTGACGGCGCGCGTCGCGATGAGGACGGTTATTGGTGGATCACTGGCCGTGTGGATGACGTGTTGAACGTGTCCGGCCACCGCATGGGCACCGCCGAGATCGAGAGCGCCATGGTTGCTCACCCCAAAGTCGCCGAGGCGGCGGTGGTGGGCGTGCCCCACGACATCAAGGGGCAGGGCATCTATGTGTACGTCACCCTGAAGAATGGTGAAGAGCCCAATGAAGCGCTGCGCCTGGAACTGAAGAACTGGGTGCGCAAGGAAATCGGCCCGATTGCCTCGCCGGATGTGATCCAGTGGGCGCCTGGGTTGCCGAAAACACGCTCGGGGAAAATCATGCGCCGCATCCTGCGCAAGATCGCTACCGCTGAATACGATGGGCTGGGGGATATCTCCACGCTGGCAGATCCAAGCGTGGTGGCGCATTTGATTGAAACGCACAAGACCATGAACGTCGCGTAAGCGGGGTAGGTGGGACAGAGCCCCATTCGGTGCAAGCCGGGTGGGGCTTTTTTGTGAGGCTCAGGAGCTCCCACAGTTCATATCGCATTTCACAAGGGTGTGTTGGAGCGGTCTGACAGAGCTGCATCACAACCAGCCCAATAAATATCGGTTTCCACGGTAGGACGTTTCTGAATGTTACCGGCAGGTGCAAATGTGTAACCCCTCGCCCAAACATGAGGCAATGGACCACGCCGACGCCCCGAAAAACCGCGTTTTAGACACCCCAGGAAATTAGATTAAACGCTAGACTTGCCGTGCTAGAAGGGTTTGCGAATAATAGGCCCGCAATTTGCAGCATCATCAGGTTTAATATCTTTTGTCTCTGCATAAAACTCAGAGGCTGTCAATGTGCTGGAACCGCTTTCTCAGTGCTTCTGTAAATTGTTGTCGCATTGAGGAAATATCGGCTTCCGGCCTGTCGTTAGAATGCCGATCACTCGCTCGTCGTCGCAGGTGTCGCCCGCGCAGGACGCAGCACCGCTATTCGGTTACACCTTCGCCGCATCGTGGGCCATGGCTCATACTGCTGTTTTTGCCCTATACCGATGGAGTCCCAAGATGAAGAAACTCGTGCTGTTGGGCGCCCTGGCGCTGTCCGTGCTGTCCATGCAGGCTTTCGCCGAAGGCAAGCCGCTGAAAATTGGTATCGAAGCGGCTTACCCTCCGTTTGCCTCGAAGGCGCCGGATGGCAGCATCGTCGGTTTTGACTACGACATCGGCAATGCGCTGTGCAAGCAGATGGACGTCAAGTGCACTTGGGTCGAGCAGGAATTCGATGGTCTGATCCCGGCACTCAAAGTGCGTAAGATCGACGCGATCCTGTCGTCCATGTCCATCACTGACGACCGCAAGAAATCCGTGGACTTCACCACCCGCTACTACCTGTCCCCAGCGCGCCTGGTGATGAAGGAAGGCACCACCGTCAGCGACGGCCTGGATGAGCTCAAAGGCAAGACGATCGGTGTGCAGCGCGGTTCGATCCACGACCGTTTCGCCCGTGAAGTCCTGGCGCCAAAAGGTGCGAATATCAAGGGCTACAGCACCCAGAACGAAATCTACCTGGATGTGGCCGCCGGTCGTCTCGACGGTACCGTGGCTGATGCCACCCTGCTGCAAGACGGTTTCCTGAAAACCGACGCCGGCAAAGGCTACGCGTTTGTAGGCCCATCCTTCACCGAAGCCAAATACTTCGGCGACGGTATCGGCATCGCAGTGCGCAAAGGCGACAAAGAAAACCTTGAGCGCATCAATGCGGCCATCGCTGCAATCCGTGCCAACGGCGAATACAAGAAAATCCAGGACAAGTACTTCGACTTCGATATTTACGGCGCTGACGCCAAGTAACTCATCGCAGCTGTCTGTCCGAAATGGCGCAAGCAACAGTCATCCTGAAGTTTGCGCCATTTTTTCATCCCCCTTTTCGAGGACCTGAATCATGTTGAAAGGCTACGGGGCCGTCATCCTCGATGGCGCATGGTTGACGCTTCAGCTCGCCTTGTCGTCCATGGCCTTGGCCATTGTTCTGGGTCTGATCGGGGTCGCGCTACGCCTGTCGCCGGTACGCTGGCTGGCTTGGCTGGGCGACCTGTACTCCACGGTGATCCGCGGGATCCCCGACCTGGTGCTGATCCTGCTGATTTTCTACGGCGGTCAGGACTTGCTAAACCGCGTCGCGCCGTTGCTGGGCTTTGACGACTATATCGACTTGAACCCCCTGGCCGCCGGTATCGGCACCCTGGGTTTCATCTTTGGCGCTTACCTCTCGGAAACCTTCCGTGGCGCCTTCATGGCCATTCCCAAGGGGCAGGCTGAAGCCGGCCTGGCGTATGGCATGAGCAGTTTTCAGGTGTTTTTCCGGGTGATGGTGCCGCAGATGATTCGGCTGGCGATCCCTGGTTTTACCAACAACTGGCTGGTATTGACCAAGGCCACCGCGCTGATTTCGGTGGTGGGTCTGCAAGACATGATGTTCAAGGCCAAGCAGGCGGCAGACGCCACCCGCGAGCCTTTTACCTTCTTCCTCGCAGTGGCGGCGATGTACCTGGTGATCACCAGCGTGTCGTTGCTGGCCTTGCGTTACCTTGAGAAGCGCTACTCGGTAGGCGTAAGGGCGGCTGATCTATGATCTTCGACTACAACGTCATCTGGGAGGCCATGCCGCTGTACCTTGGCGGCTTGCTGACCACCCTGAAACTGCTCGCTATCTCGCTGTTTTTCGGCCTGCTCGCGGCCTTGCCCCTGGGCTTGATGCGCGTGTCCAAGCAGCCGATCGTCAATGGCGTGGCTTGGCTTTACACCTACGTGATCCGCGGCACGCCGATGCTGGTGCAGCTGTTTTTGATCTACTACGGCCTGGCGCAGTTCGAAGTGGTCCGCGAAAGCTTCCTGTGGCCGCTGCTGTCCAGCGCGACGTTCTGTGCGTGCCTGGCGTTTGCGATCAACACCAGCGCCTACACCGCCGAAATTATCGCCGGCAGCCTCAAGGCCACGCCTAACGGTGAGATCGAAGCGGCCAAGGCCATGGGCATGTCGCGCTACAAACTGTACCGCCGCATCCTGTTGCCGTCGGCCCTGCGCCGTGCGCTGCCGCAGTACAGCAACGAAGTGATCATGATGCTGCAGACCACCAGCCTGGCGTCCATCGTCACCTTGATCGACATCACCGGTGCCGCGCGCACGGTGAACGCCCAGTATTACCTGCCGTTCGAAGCCTACATCACCGCCGGCGTGTTCTACCTGTGCCTGACCTTCATCCTGGTGCGCCTGTTCAAGTTGGCCGAGCGCCGCTGGCTGAGCTACCTGGCTCCACGGAAGCACTGATATGGAACGTATCGATCATCTGTTGCCCTGGGGGCACCTGGGCTGCGAACGCCAACTGAGCGTGTTCCGTTTCGGCAAGGGCGAGCGCAAGGCCTATATCCAGGCCAGCCTGCACGCCGATGAGTTGCCTGGCATGCGTGCCGCGTGGGAGCTGAAAAAGCGCCTCACCGAGTTGGAGCAGCAGGGCGCCCTTAACGGCGTGATTGAGTTGGTGCCCGTGGCCAACCCGATGGGCCTCGGCCAGTTGTTGCAAGGCAGCCACCAGGGTCGTTTCGAGGTGGGCAGCGGCAAGAATTTCAACCGTGACTTTGTCGAGTTGAGCGAGCCGGTTGCGGCTTTGCTCGATGGCAAGCTCGGCGATGATCCCCACGCCAATGTGCGCATGATCCGCCAGGCCATGAGCGATACGCTCAACGCCTTGCCCGAGCCGAGCAGCCAGTTGCAAGGCATGCAGCGCATCCTGCTGAGCCACGCCTGCACGGCCGATGTGGTGCTCGACCTGCATTGCGACGCCGAAGCCGCGCTGCACATGTACGCGCTGCCCCAGCACTGGCCGCAGTGGCGGTCGCTGTCGGCGCATTTGAATGTAAAGGTCGGCCTGCTCGCGGAAGATTCCGGCGGCAGTTCATTTGACGAGGCGTGCTCGTTGCCGTGGCTGCGTTTGTCGCGCCTGTTCCCCGAGGCGCAGATCCCCCTGGCCTGTCTGGCGACGACGTTGGAGTTGGGCGGCCAGGCCGACACCGGCCGTGATGAAGCCATCTTCCACGCCGAAGGCATCCTTGCGTTCCTCGCCGAACAAGGCTTGATCAAGGGCGGGTGGCCCGCGCCGCAACACCAACCTTGCGAAGGCGTGCCTTTCGAGGGCACCGAACTGCTGTTCGCGCCCCATGCCGGGGTGATCAGTTACCTGCGTAAAGCGGGCGACTGGGTAGAAACCGGCGACGAGATTTTTGAAGTGATTGACCCCCTGACCGATCGCGTAAGCACTATTTGCGCGGGCACCTCGGGGGTGTTGTTTGCCGTTGAACGGCTACGTTATGCCCAAGCGGGTTTCTGGCTGGCCAAGGTGGCGGGGCGCGAAGCGCTGCGCTGCGGGCGCTTGCTCAACGACTGACCACCTGTTTTTGTGAGAACCGACCGCATGTACAAGCTTGAAGTCCAAGACCTGCATAAACGCTATGGCAGTCATGAAGTGCTCAAAGGCGTGTCCCTGGCCGCCGCAGCCGGCGATGTGATCAGCATCATCGGCTCCAGTGGTTCGGGCAAAAGTACCTTTTTGCGCTGCATCAACCTGCTCGAGCAACCCCACGCCGGCAAGATTCTGCTCAATAACGAAGAGCTCAAACTGGTCGCCAACAAAGACGGCGCCATGAAGGCCGCCGACCCCAAGCAGTTGCAGCGCATGCGTTCGCGCCTGTCCATGGTGTTCCAGCATTTCAACCTGTGGTCGCACATGACCGCGCTTGAAAACGTGATGGAAGCTCCAGTGCACGTGCTGGGCGTATCGAAGAAAGAAGCCCGTGAAAAGGCCGAGCACTACCTGGCCAAGGTCGGCGTGGGCCATCGTAAGGATGCGTTCCCGGGCCATATGTCCGGCGGTGAGCAGCAGCGCGTAGCGATCGCTCGCGCCTTGGCGATGGAGCCAGAGGTGATGCTGTTTGACGAACCGACCTCAGCGCTCGACCCGGAGCTGGTAGGCGAAGTACTCAAGGTGATGCAGGACCTAGCCCAGGAAGGCCGCACCATGGTGGTGGTGACTCACGAAATGGGCTTTGCTCGTGAAGTGTCGAACCAGTTGGTGTTCTTGCACAAAGGCGTGGTTGAAGAGCGTGGCAACCCACGGGAAGTGCTGGTTAACCCGCAGTCCGAGCGACTTCAGCAGTTCTTGTCCGGTAGCTTGAAATAATCAAGGCTGCCACCCATCCCCTGTAGGAGCGAGCTTGCTCGCGAAGATCGTCAACGATAACGCGGGAAGCCTGACACCCCGTGGCGTTCTCAGGTTTTTCGCGAGCAAGCTCGCTCCTACAGGAGAGCAGGTCTTCATTGTTTTTGAGATTTGTGTTGGTTTCCGGGCTAGCATTGGCCCTTGTCTTCATTACCGTTACTCGCTTCGGATAGCACTCCATGACCGCCCACAAAATTGGTTTCCTGATTTGGCCCAGCACTAAAGCACTCACGCTTGCGCTGGCTGAGGAGGCCTTGCGCGTTGCCCAGCGGGTGCATCCGGACGTGGTCTACGAGCTGTCATTTTTGCTCGCCGAGCCGGCAACCCCAGGCGCTTGGCAACTGCCCGGCGAGCCGTGGGCCGGCAAGCTCGAAGGTTTCCAGAAGCTGTTCCTGCTGGCGGATGAGCCGCCCACTGCGATCGCTTCCCAGCTCAGTACCGCCCTTAAGCAGCTTGTCCGTGCAGGGTGTGTGATCGGCGGTTTGTCTGCCGGTGTGTACCCGCTGGCCCAGCTTGGCCTGTTGGATGGCTACCGCGCCGCCGTGCATTGGCGCTGGCAGGATGATTTCGCCGAACGCTTCCCCAAGGTCATCGCCACCAGCCATCTGTTTGACTGGGACCGTGATCGCCTGACCGCCTGCGGTGGCATGTCGGTACTCGACCTGCTGCTGGCGGTGCTGGCCCGTGACCACGGTGCCGAGCTGGCCGGTGCGGTGTCCGAAGAACTGGTGGTGGAGCGCATCCGCGAAGGCGGCGAGCGCCAGCGTATCCCGCTGCAAAACCGCCTGGGTTCCAGCCACCCGAAGCTGACTCAGGCGGTTTTGTTGATGGAGGCCAATATCGAAGAGCCGCTGACCACCGACGAAATCGCCCAGCACGTGTGCGTTTCACGACGACAACTTGAACGCATCTTCAAGCAATACCTCAACCGCGTCCCCAGCCAGTATTACCTGGAACTGCGCCTGAACAAGGCGCGCCAGATGTTGATGCAAACCAGCAAGTCGATCATCCAGATCGGCCTGTCGTGCGGCTTCTCCTCGGGGCCGCACTTCTCCAGCGCCTACCGCAATTTCTTCGGCGCCACGCCCCGTGAAGATCGCAACCAGCGGCGCAGCAGTAGCCCGTTCGAATTGTCGTCGGTGCCGTCCGAGCGCGGTTGAGTGGGCTGTTGTTATTCATCTTCCTGCTCCGACACGTCGGTTGAGCGGGTCGGGGATAGCTGCGCGCGCTCGCGGACTTCAGGGACACCAAAATCCACAGCGGTACGCTCATAAATTGAGACCAGCCGGGTGATCGTTTCGGGCGAAAAGGGGTTGCCAGTCAGAACGAAACCATCGGCACGGTCCGCGGGCACTTCAAGTAGGTCGTTGGGGAGTTCAGTAAGCAGATTGTTTCTCAAATCCAGTTGAGTCAGTGATTGCAAGCTCAATACCCCATTGGGCAAGGTGGTCAGCCCCGCGTTTTCGATTAGCAGTCCGTTCAAGCCCTGCATCCTGCTGACATCGGGTGTGATCCCCAAGGGGTTGCCACCCAGGTCCAGGTATTTAAGGTTGGCCAGGTCGCTCAGGGCCTCGGCGCTCGTTGCCGTCAACCGGATGTGGTTATGGGAAAGTATGAGCGACTCGAGTTTTGCCAGCTTGAATACGTCGCCAGGGATGTCTCGCAGGGCATAACGATGGACGTGCAGGCTTTTGAGGTTGGGGAAGCGCACCAGCCAACCCTCGGGGATCGATGTGGTTCCCTCGGCTCTCAACTCCAGTTTTGAAACATGCCTGAAGTCAATATTCAGGGGCGGCAAGTCCCCCAGCAGCGGCACGGTCAGCCCCATTTCGTGGGTGCTGGACGCGCCTCCATTGGTTGCGTCCAGGTTGGTTTCCCCGCGCCAAGCCGCCTCCAGCAGTGTCTTGCATTGTTGCCGCAGGATTTGCTGTTGGGCTTGTATACCTGGGTCCATGGGGGTGTCGATGAAGGGGTAGTGCTCGGGAACCGTCGTCACCCAGTCTTCCAGATCCGCTTGCAGGCGTGCGTAATCGGCTTTATCGGCTGTCAGGCGCATGAGTATTGGCATGGCGTTATCCAGGCTACCGGGCAGCTTGAAGATAAAGTTGTTGGCTTGTTCGGCGGTGTAGGTGGGAAAGAACGCCTGGGCCAAGAGGCGCTCGGCTGGGTTGGCCTCTGCACCGAAGTGTTCGCCGGTTTTACCGCAATAGTTTTTGATCTTTTGCAGCGTGGCGCGTGAGAGCGGGTTGCCGGACAAGTTGAAGGCCTTGGCTTTTTCGCCAGGTAGCTTGAAGAGCGCCTCGGGCAGCTTGCTCAAGTAGTTGCCGCTGAGATCGGCACTGGTCAGTTGCGGGCGATTGAGCAGGTTCTCGGGAAACAGCGATATCCCGCTGTGGCTCACGTTCAACGTCTGCAACGCTGGCATGTTTCCAAGGTTGGGAGACAGTGATAGTTGAGGGTTGTGGGACAGGTCCAGGCTTTTTAGTTGGGTCAACATGCCAAGGTCTGCTCGGCCTCGCCTCGTCAGGTGGATGTTGCAATTGGGTAGCGCCAGCCTGTCGAGATGGGGCAGTGCAATGATTTCGGCTGGCACGGTGTTCAGGGCGATATCGCTGATTTCCAGGGTTCGCAGGTTGGGAAAACGGGGCAAGAAGCCGAGTGTGCCTTGGGTGCTACGGTACCCTTTGAATCTCAGGCGGGAGATGTGATCGAAGGTGGCGCTGAGTGTGGGCAGCTCACCGTGCAGGGGGTAGTCAAGGTGCAATTGGCTGCCGCCGGCAAAGAGGGGGTCTTTCGGGCTTTCATAGCGCCAGGCGCGGATCAGTTCGTTTGTCCAGATCCAGCGGTGCAGGCTCTCGTCGCCAAGTGCCGCGGTCGAGGATGGCATTTGGTTATCGATGACAACTTGGGAAGCCTGGGCGCGCCAGGCCGACAGGTCAGTTTCCAGCTGCTGGAACTCGGCCCGCATGGTTTGAAGTGTTTGCAGGGCAGAGCCAGGGCGGGTTTGCAAAAAAGCCAATATGGCATTCACTTGGCCTGGGTTCAGGCTGGGGTAGAGCTCGTGCAGCAGTGGCGCCGCCTGATTGTTGGCTGGGTAGTCGGGTATGGCGTCGTAACCCTCCATTCCGCCTGGCAGGCGCATCAGCCTCGGGTCGTAGGACGGCTTGAGCACGGGGACCTCAGCCAGCAGTGGGTCAAGTTCATCACGTGTCAGCGCGTGTTCGCGCAGGGTTTCTTTCAAGTGCGGGCCTTGGCCGATTTGCATGCCCAGTGCGTCGCGCTGTGCATCGGGGAGTGCCTGGAGCACAGCGGTGTAGAAGTCGGTTTCGCCGAGCAAGGTGCCCTTGCTGTCTTCGGGGATGTAATCGCCTTCGATCGTGCGCACGAGCAGGCGCTGGATCGGTGCCTGGGCCGGGCCGATGGCGTCCCTTATACGACCCGTGCGATTGAAGTCGCGCACTTGCAGATGCACCTGCGGCGACCAGCCCGGCAGTTTTTCCAGGGAGTGCAGGGCGAGTCGGTGGGTGTCGCCGGTTTCCAGCGTGCCCATGTACAAACCCTCATAGGCCCGGCTGATTCGGACCTGATGGGCCATCCAGCGTGCGCGTTCGGCCAGGAGCGAGGGTAGGCTGCCCTGGTCGAGGTCCAGCAGGTCTTGGCCGGTGGCGGAGCGCAGCACTTCTTCGGCGGCACTGACGGGTAGGCCGGGCGTGTTGTCTATGATCTTCTGCAGACGGGGGGCAGCGGTAGTTTCCACGCCTCGATAGCGCGAATCGAACATCGAGGCGCGTTTTTCCTCGGCTCGGCCTGCCAGTTGTCTGCGCAGTTTCGCCGCACGCACATGCAACTGGGTGGTTGGGGTGCCGAAGTCTTCTTCGAGCAGGGTTTTGCGTTCTGATTCGTCTAGGGTTTCCAGCAGCGTCTTGAGCAGGTTGCCGCTGTTCATCTGCGCTTCATGGATCTGTACCACCGCAGCGTTTTCCAGGCCTGGGTGCTCCCATACGGTGTCACCCTTGGCGTTGAGAAAGCGCAGGGTCTTGGATTCGGGCCACAGGCCGGTTTGGCTCAGCAGCCAGAGTTGGGTCTGCGGGTCGGCTTTTGAGTAAACCAGCGGGTCGTCACTGTTCATCTGATCGATGAAGTCTTGCAACTGACGGTCGATGTTGATGCGCTTGAGGGTGTCGGCCAGCAAGGGCGCAGGCGGCTGGCGGTCCATATACAGTTTGCGTAGGGCACCGTCGTCGGTGCCGCTGATGCGTTGCGCCTGTTCCAGGGCGGTTTCGTCAAGAGCGTCGGCGGGCGGGCCGAGTCTGCGCAGCAAGGTGGTGCGATCCCACGTCAGCGGGTGATCCAGTGGGGTCAGCCAGGCGCCTTTGCTATTGCCGATGACCGGCGGTTGGTAGGCGTGTGCGTGGCTGGGGTGCTCCAACACGGCGTTGCCTGCCTGTTGCTTGACGGCAAAGTGCTGCCCCTCCAGCGCCAGGATGTGTTTGTCGCCGTAGGCGTGCAATCCATCGTGTTTGGGGCGTGACTCGGTGGCCAACTGAATGTCATGGGCGTAGGGGGCCAGGTCCGGATTCCACAAGCGGGTTTTACCGTCACCGGAGGCGACCGGGTGGAGGCGGTCAAAGAAATCCCACACCTCCTGAGGCAGCACCTGTCGCAGCAGCCCCTCGGCAATCGGCGCGCCGACCGCGAACATGCCCAATTGCACCATTTGCTCCGTGATCGATATCAGGTGCGCGAGCGCTTGGCGCTTGAGGCCCTCGGCCCAATCGAGGATGCCTTCGAACACCTCGTCCAGCAGTTGATACGCGGTGTAGCCGAGCATCAGCAAACCTAGCGGGGGGATGAACGGGGTAGCGATGAAGGCTACGATTTCGAGCAGGGTTTTGCCGATTTTTTCCACGATGTCCCAACGTTGCCAGCGCGCCTTGCTGTCGGCGTCGGCGGTGGACACGGCGATGCTTCGCGCGTCATTGAGCAGCCTGTTGAGTTTGCTTTCATAAAGATGTTCGTACAGGTCGCCGCTGATTTTCGTTGCGTGCAACTGCAGATTGGGGTTGGCAACAGGTTCTGTGCGCCACGTCGGCCTGGGATCGCCGGGAACTGGCTGATGCCAGGTTATCTGAGACAAACGGTGATTGAGATCGGAAAAGAAGTAGGCGCGGTGTTCGTGGCTGATAAAGCGGCTGAAAAACGCCTGATAGTCGGCGTCGCGCAATTTGCGGGTCAAGTCCTGAATAAACGCGATGCCGTCGCGGTAATACTTGAGGGGGGCCTTTGGGTCGCCGGGAATGTACACCACCATGGGCACGGCGCTGCTGTGCAGCTCCAAGTCGGCGGCGAACAGCACGATGCCGGCCAGCGGCGCGTCCATCAGGCTCAGGTCGTGGTTGAACAGGATCTTGCCTTCGAGCGTCAGGCCATTGACCCCTTTGAGCTGGGACTGGAGTGTGCGTAATGCCCTTTCGCTACCGTCCTTTTGCAGGCGTGCCAGGTGCACGGCAGCTTGTGCCTCGGCTTTGAGGCTTTCTATGACGGTAGTGCGCAGCGAGGCTTTGCGTTTGGCGTCTTTGAAGCCGAAAAACGTTTTGAGGTAGCTCTGGTATTGCGCACCAATGTCCAGTTCACGACATAGCCCGATGAATGCCCCAATGCTGATTTTGCTGTTCACGGAGGGCAGGGTGTCGAACTGGCCGGTGGAGGAAGGTTGGGTGATGAAACTGGAGTCTGCGGTGTAGGCGCCTTTTTCGCTTTCTGCTGCGTCGAAGTTGTGCAGCGCCGCGTCTACCAATGACACGGTCCAGACTTTGACGCCGGTCTCGATGGGGAATAGTAGAGTCGTCAGCGGGGCATACAGGCGCAGATGGGTGGTGCTGACGTCGATGTCCACGCCCCATCGCGTCTTGAGCGCCTGTTGCAGCAGTGGCGCGGCGAAGGCCTGCGGTGCCTTGAGGTCGGCCAGCGCCGTGTCTACTTGGTTCTGCGCAGCCCAGCTCTGCTCTACGGCCTGTTTGAGGGGGGCTTGCTGAAGGCGGCTGACGTCGACCTGCCCGCTGGCGAACTCAAGTGGCGCATCTTTCAAGGCCTGGCGTTTACCCTCGGACAGGCTTCCTAGCCAGGGCGGCAGGCGCGTATGAATCCCGGCGGGCACCAGGGAGGCGGCGAGTGTGAGGCGTTGGATAATCGTTGCGGGGGCGGGCGTGGGCACGTGGCTGATCCTTCAGTGGGGTGAGTCACGCTCATCACAGCAAGTCCGGTTGGTCCACAGGTGGCAGATAGTTAAGGGGGTTGGCGAAAATCAGCAGGCGGTGCCTCTGCCTCTCACGTAGCGCAGCGTTTACACTGCGCCATTGCGACGCAATATGTCGCATTGCCGTAAACCCGCGTAAAACCGGGGTTGGCGCTATAAGAAGTTGTCGCTTGGCGACAAGGTGGCGCTGAAAACTGTCCTTACAATCCCTGCATCGCCCGCCAGTTCCAGGCAGGCGTTCCTCTTCAGGAGACTCCGATGTCCGTTGAGCAAGCCCCGGTGCAACGTGCCGATTTCGACCAAGTGATGGTGCCCAACTACGCACCTGCTGCCTTTATCCCCGTACGTGGCGCAGGTTCGCGCGTGTGGGACCAGGCCGGTCGCGAGCTGATCGACTTTGCCGGCGGCATCGCGGTCAACGTATTGGGCCATGCGCACCCGGCGCTGGTCGGTGCACTGACCGAACAGGCCAACACGCTGTGGCATGTCTCGAACGTGTTCACCAATGAGCCAGCCTTGCGCCTGGCCCACAAGCTGATCGACGCCACCTTTGCCGAGCGCGTGTTTTTCTGCAACTCCGGCGCCGAAGCCAACGAGGCCGCGTTCAAGCTGGCCCGTCGCGTGGCGTTCGACCGTTTTGGCAGCGAGAAGTACGAGATCATCGCCGCGCTGAATAGCTTCCACGGTCGTACCCTGTTTACCGTCAACGTCGGTGGCCAGTCGAAGTACTCCGATGGGTTCGGGCCTAAAATCACCGGCATCACCCACGTTCCTTATAACGACCTGGCTGCACTGAAAGCGGCAGTGACCGATAAGACCTGCGCCGTGGTTCTGGAACCGATCCAGGGCGAAGGCGGTGTACTGCCGGCCGAACTGGCTTACCTGCAAGGCGCTCGCGAACTGTGCGACGCCCACGACGCGCTGCTGGTATTCGATGAAGTGCAAACCGGCATGGGCCGCACCGGCCACCTGTTTGCCTACCAGCATTACGGCGTGACGCCAGATATCCTCACCAGCGCCAAGAGCCTGGGCGGCGGCTTCCCGATTGCGGCGATGCTCACCCGTGAAGACTTGGCCAAGCACTTGGTGGTCGGCACCCACGGCACCACCTACGGCGGCAACCCGCTGGCGTGCGCGGTAGCGGAAGCGGTGATCGACGTGATCAACACCCCAGAAGTGCTGGCGGGTGTGAATGCCAAGCACGACCTGTTCAAGGCGCGCCTGGAGCAGATCGGCAAGCAGTACGGCATCTTCACCCAAGTGCGCGGCATGGGCTTGTTGATCGGTTGCGTACTCAGTGATGCCTTCAAAGGCAAGGCCAAGGACGTGTTCAACGCGGCCGAGAAAGAGAACTTGATGATCCTGCAAGCCGGCCCCGACGTGGTGCGTTTTGCACCGAGCCTGGTGGTGGAAGAGGCGGACATCAACGAAGGCCTGGATCGTTTTGAGCGCGCTGTGAAGACGTTGACGCAAGCCTGATAGCGACACATTTTATTGGCCGGACCTGAACAAATGTGGGAGCTGGCTTGCCTGCGATAGCATCACCTCGGTGCCGTTGATAGACCGAGTTGCCTGTATCGCAGGCAAGCCAGCTCCCACATGGATCTGCTGACACATTGAGACCGATGTGTATCCAGGGCCCGTGTCCGGCATTTTTTCCTCTGTGAGTTTTCGAGTTAAGGAGTGACACCATGCTGGTGATGCGCCCCGCGCAAATGGCTGACCTGGGCGAGGTACAGCGTCTGGCTGCGGACAGCCCGATTGGTGTCACCTCCTTGCCGGATGATGTGGAACGCCTGAGCGACAAGATCGCCGCCAGCGAAGCCTCCTTCGCGGCAGAGGTGAGTTTCAACGGTGAAGAGAGCTATTTCTTCGTGCTGGAAGACACCGAGACCGGCAAGCTCGCCGGCTGCTCGGCCATCGTTGCCTCGGCCGGCTACTCCGAGCCGTTCTATAGCTTTCGTAACGAAACCTTTGTACACGCCTCCCGAGAGCTGAAGATCCACAACAAGATCCACGTGCTTTCCCAGTGCCACGACCTTACCGGCAACAGCCTGCTCACCAGCTTTTATGTGGTGCCTGAACTGGTCGGTTCGCCGTGGTCGGAACTCAATTCCCGTGGCCGCCTGCTGTTTGTCGCCAGCCATCCCGAGCGCTTTGCCGATTCGGTGGTGACCGAGATTGTCGGCTACAGCGACGAGAACGGTGACTCGCCGTTCTGGGATGCCATTGGCCGCAACTTTTTCGACCTCAACTATGCTGCCGCCGAGCGCCTGTGTGGGCTGAAAAGCCGTACCTTCCTTGCCGAGCTGATGCCGCACTATCCGATCTACGTGCCGCTGTTGCCCGATGAAGCCCAAGAGGCCATGGGCCAGGTGCACCCGCGTGCGCAAATCACCTTCGACATCCTGATGCGTGAAGGCTTCGAAACTGACCATTACATCGACATTTTCGACGGTGGCCCGACGCTGCACGCCCGCGTCTCGGGCATTCGCTCGATCGCCCAGAGCCGCGTGGTGCCGGTGAAGATCGGTGAGATGGTCAAGGGCGTTGGCCGCCAGTACCTGGTGAGCAACGCGCAGTTGCAGGATTACCGGGCGGTGATGCTGGAGCTGGACTACGCGCCCGGCAAACCGGTGACCCTGGACCTGGCGGCAGCCGAAGCGCTGGGTGTTGGCGAAGGTGCCAGTGTGCGCCTGGTTGCGGTTTAAAAAGAGAGTTTCGCGGGTGGCTGACAACAGCGGCCCGTTCGAGGAGATAGCATGATCGTTCGTCCCGTACGCAGCAGCGATTTACCGGCCCTGATAGACCTGGCGCGCAGCACTGGCACCGGTCTCACCACCTTGCCGGCCAACGAAGAGCGCCTGACCCACCGGGTGGGCTGGGCGGAAAAAACCTTTCGCGGCGAAGCCGGGCGCGGCGATGCCGACTACCTGTTCGTGCTGGAAAACGACGAAGGCCGCGTGGTGGGAATCTCCGCCATTGCTGGCGCCGTTGGCCTGCGCGAGCCGTGGTACAACTTCCGGGTGGGGCTGACCGTCAGCGCGTCCCAGGAATTGAATATCTACCGTGAGATTCCGACGCTGTTCCTGGCTAACGACCTCACCGGTAATTCCGAATTGTGTTCGTTGTTTTTGCACGCCGATTACCGCAACGGCCTCAACGGTCGCATGCTGGCCAAGGCGCGCATGTTGTTTATCGCCGAGTTCCCGCAACTGTTCGGCAACAAGATCATTGCCGAGATGCGCGGCGTGTCCAACGACGCCGGGCGTTCGCCGTTCTGGGAAAGCCTGGGCCGGCACTTCTTCAAGATGGAGTTCAGCCAGGCCGACTACCTCACCGGCGTGGGCAACAAGGCGTTTATCGCTGAGCTGATGCCCAAGTTTCCGCTGTACAGCTGCTTTCTCTCCGAAGACGCGCGCAATGTGATCGGCAAGGTCCACCCGGACACCGAGCCGGCCCTGAGCATGCTCAAGAGCGAAGGCTTCAGCTACCAGGGCTATGTGGATATTTTCGACGCCGGCCCGGCGGTGGAATGTGAAACCAGCAAGATCCGTGCGGTGCGCGACAGCCAGTCACTGGTGTTGGCCATCGGCACGCCGGGGGACGACGCCACGCCGTTCCTGATCCATAACCGCAAGCGCGAGGAATGCCGTATCACCGCCGCTCCGGCCCGTCTGGCGGCAGGTACCCTGGTGGTCGATCCACAGACCGCCAAGCGCCTGCAACTGGTGGTGGGTGATCAAGTGCGTGCTGTTGCGTTGTCTGCTGCTCGGGAGACCAAATAATGAATTCGCTGTATATCGCAGGTAGCTGGCTGGCTGGCCAGGGTGAGCTGTTTGAATCGCGCAACCCGGTGACCCAGCAAGTGCTGTGGTCTGGTAATGGCGCCAGCGTTGAACAGGTCGAATCCGCCGTGCAGGCTGCGCGCCAGGCATTCCCGGCATGGGCCAAGCGCCCGCTCGAAGAACGCATCAGCGTGCTGGAAACTTTCGCAGCCACCCTGAAAAGCCGTGCCGATGAAATCGCCCGCTGCATTGGCGAAGAAACCGGCAAGCCACTGTGGGAGTCGGCCACTGAAGTCACCAGCATGGCCAACAAGATTGCGATCTCGGTGCAAAGCTACCGCGAGCGTACCGGCGAGAAGAGCGGCCCCCTGGGCGACGCCACCGCTGTGTTGCGCCATAAACCCCACGGTGTGGTGGCGGTGTTCGGCCCTTACAATTTCCCTGGGCACTTGCCCAATGGGCACATCGTCCCGGCGTTGCTGGCGGGTAATACCGTGCTGTTCAAACCGAGCGAGCTGACCCCCAAGGTCGCCGAGCTGACCGTACAGTGCTGGATCGAAGCCGGTTTGCCGGCGGGCGTGCTGAACCTGCTGCAAGGCGCGCGGGAAACCGGCATCGCCCTGGCGGCCAACCCAGGCATCGACGGCCTGTTCTTTACCGGCTCCAGCCGCACCGGCAACCACCTGCACCAGCAGTTCTCCGGGCGCCCGGACAAGATCCTGGCCTTGGAAATGGGCGGTAATAACCCATTGGTCGTGGACGAAGTCGCCGACGTGGATGCGGCGGTGTACACCATCATCCAGTCCGCGTTTATCTCGGCAGGTCAGCGTTGCACCTGTGCCCGCCGCTTGCTGGTGCCGCAGGGTGCCTGGGGCGATGCCTTGCTGGCGCGCCTGGTGGCGGTGAGTGCGAGCATTGAAGTGGGCGCTTTCGACCAGCAACCGGCGCCGTTCATGGGCTCGGTGATCTCCCTTGCTGCGGCCAAAGCGTTGATGCAAGCCCAGGAACTGATGTTGGCCAATGGCGCCGTGGCGCTGCTGGAGATGACCCAGCCTCAGACGCAGGCCGCATTGCTGACCCCTGGCATCATCGACGTAACCGGCGTGACGGAACGTGAAGACGAAGAGCTGTTCGGCCCGCTGCTGCAGGTGATCCGCTACGCGGATTTTGCCGGTGCCATCGCTGAGGCCAACAACACCCAGTACGGCCTGGCTGCTGGCCTGTTGTCGGACTCCGAAGCGCGTTACCAGCAATTCTGGCTGGAAAGCCGCGCCGGTATCGTCAACTGGAACAAGCAGTTGACCGGCGCTGCCAGTACCGCGCCATTCGGTGGTGTGGGGGCGTCGGGCAATCATCGCGCCAGTGCCTATTACGCGGCGGATTATTGCGCGTACCCGGTGGCGTCGCTGGAGACGCCAAGCCTGATAGTCCCGGCAACGCTCACGCCAGGTATAACGCTGATCTAAATGTGGGAGCGGGCTTGCTCGCGAATGCGGTGTTTCATTCAACATTTGAAGTGACTGAACCACCGGTTTCGCGAGCAAGCCCGCCCCCACAATGGATCTGTGGTGTATTCAAGTGATTTGATGCCTATAAAAACAGATGTTCGTGGAGCCTCGCCGATGAAATCCTGTGAAGTCAATTTTGACGGTCTAGTGGGGCCGACCCATAACTACGGCGGTTTGTCCTTCGGCAACGTCGCGTCCCAAAGCAACAGCCAGCAGTCTTCCAACCCGAAGGAAGCGGCGTTGCAGGGCCTGCAGAAAATGAAAGCCCTGATGGACATGGGTTTTGTGCAAGGTGTATTGGCGCCCCAGGAACGCCCGGATGTGGCCGCCTTGCGCAGCTTGGGTTTCAGCGGCACCGACGCCCAGGTGATCGAGCAGGCGGCCAAGCAGGCCATGCCGTTGCTGGTAGCGAGCTGCTCGGCTTCCAGCATGTGGGTAGCCAACGCCGCCACCGTCAGCCCAAGCGCCGACACCGCAGACGGTCGCGTGCATTTCACTGCCGCCAACCTCAATTGCAAATACCACCGCAGCATCGAACACCCCACCACCAGCCGCGTGCTGGGGGCGATGTTCGCCGATGGCAAACATTTCGCCCACCACGCCGCCTTGCCGGCCGTGGCGCAGTTTGGCGATGAAGGCGCGGCCAACCACACGCGTTTCTGCCGTGAATACGGCGAGGCGGGCGTCGAGTTTTTCGTGTTCGGCCGTAGTGCTTTCGACCCTCGTTACCCGGCCCCGCAGAAGTACCCGGCGCGCCAGACCCTCGAAGCCTCCCAGGCCGTTGCGCGCCTGCATGGCTTGAAGGATGACGGTGTGGTCTACGCCCAGCAGAACCCGGCGGTGATCGATGCGGGTGTGTTCCACAACGATGTGATCGCGGTGGGCAACGGTGAAGTGCTGTTCTATCACGAGGATGCGTTCCTCAACACCGAACAGATGCTCGCCGAACTGCACGGCAAGCTGGGCAAGTTGGGCGGCAACTTCCAATCGGTGTGTGTGCCCCGCGCGTTGGTCAGTGTCGAGGACGCGGTGCGTTCCTACCTGTTCAACAGCCAGTTACTGACTCGTCCTGACGGTTCGATGCTGCTGATCGTGCCGGAAGAGTGCCGCGCCAATGAGCGTGTGTGGCAGTACCTGCAAGGTTTGACCGCTGCCGGCGGGTTGATCCGCGAAGTCAAGGTCTTCGACCTCAAGCAAAGCATGCAGAACGGCGGCGGGCCGGCGTGCCTGCGCCTGCGTGTGGCGTTGAACGAAACCGAGCTGGCGGCCGTGAACCCAGGGGTTATCATGACCGCGCCGTTGTACGAAACCCTGACCCAGTGGGTGAGCAAGCACTACCGCGACAGCCTGCGCGAAACCGACCTAGCTGACCCGCAGTTACTGCTTGAGTGCCGGACGGCACTGGATGAACTGACGCAAATCCTTAAACTGGGCTCGGTTTATCCTTTCCAGATCAATTAATGCCACACGGCTGAGATATTTTATTTATGACCGACACCCTGAAACTCATCCTTGAAGACACCGACGGCACCCAGCTGGAAACCTCCTGCACCCGCGTCGCCGTGGTCTGGCAGGGCAAGGAGATCTGGATCCAGCACGATGGCCGCGGCCAACTGCTGATTGGCGTGGACGTAGAAGAAGGCGACGCCGAGTACGCCAACCTGCTGATGCGCCCATTGGCCACCAACCTGATGAGCCTGCAACTGGAAATGGAACCGGCCGACGTTGAAGGTGACGACGACGATCACGTCCACGGCCCAGGCTGCAACCACTAAGGAAGCTGCTTATGCTCGCCCTCGGCAAACTGCTTGAACTGACCCTCGCCGGTCGTGAACCGGCGCAAAAAATTCAACTGACTGTCGACGGCGTGCAGATGCGCTGGCTCAGCGAAGGCGCGCTTGAAGTGCGTCCTCCTGAAGCTTTGGACAACGGCAGCGACTTGCTGCTGTCGTCCGGCATCCATGGCAACGAAACCGCGCCGATCGAACTGCTCGACCGCCTGTTGCATGGCATCGCCCGCGGGGAGATCAAGCCCCGCACCCGTATTCTGTTCCTGTTCGGTAATACCGAGGCCATGCGCCGCGGTGAGCGTTACCTCGAACTGGACGTCAACCGGCTGTTCAACGGCCGTCATGAACAAAACATCGGCCCCGAAGCGATGCGCGCCGCTGAGCTTGAGCAATTGGCCCGCAGCTTTTTCAGCCAGCCTGGGCGCTCGCGCCTGCATTACGACCTGCATACCGCGATTCGTGGTTCGAAAATCGAGCAGTTCGCGTTGTACCCGTGGAAGCAAGACCGACAGCATTCGCGCCGTGAGCTGGAGCGCTTGAACGCGGCCGGCATGCAGGCGGTGCTGTTGCAGAACAAAACCTCGATTACCTTCACCGCGTTTACCTACGAGCAACTCGGCGCCGAGGCGTTCACCCTGGAGTTGGGCAAGGCGCGCCCGTTCGGGCAGAACGACGGTGTAAACGTGTCGCGCCTGGAAGCGCGTCTGAAGCAGATCATCGAGGGTAACGAGCCTGAGACCGGCAACCTCGACGGCCTGCAACTCTTCGCCGTTGCGCGGGAAGTGATCAAGCACAGCGACGCCTTCCTGATGCACCTGCCCGCAGATGTGGAAAACTTTTCGGAGTTGGAAAAAGGCTACCTGCTGGCCGAAGACGTAGCCAAGACCCGCTGGGTGATCGAGGAAGAGGGCGCCCGCATCATCTTCCCCAACCCTAAGGTGAAGAACGGCTTGCGCGCCGGGATATTGATCGTGCCAACCACGGATGCAGGCCTGGCCTAAGAGCCGAGGCTGGCTCGATCAAATCTGGGAGCTGGCTTGCCTGCGATAGCATCACCTGGGTATCACTGAGACACCCAGGTGTCTGTATCGCAGGCAAGCCAGCTCCCACACTGGTTTGCGGTGATGCTTGGATTTAGACCGCTACAGCCCGCGGCTCGCTACGACGGATCGCGCGTACCTTGTGCAGCGTATCGGCGCAGGTGCGCGCGGCTTCCTGGCCCTTGTGCACGAAGTGCTCGTAGAAGAACGTGGTGTGCTCGCTGCCGGCATGGAAGTGGTGCGGCGTCAGGGATACAGAGAACACAGGCACTTCAGTTTCCAACTGCACCTGCATCAGGCCGCTGACCACCGATTGCGCGACGAATTCGTGGCGGTAGATGCCACCGTCCACCACCAGCGCGGCAGCGACGATGCCGGCGTAACGGCCGGTCTTGGCCAGCAGCTTGGCGTGCAGGGGCATTTCAAAGGCGCCGCCGACTTCGAAGAAGTCGATGTCCGATTCCTGATAACCCTGGGCGATCATTTCGGCGAGGAAGCCTTTGCGCGATTGGTCGACAATATCCTTGTGCCAGCAGGCCTGGATAAACGCGACGCGCTCGCCGTGATGGTTTTTGCTTTTGCTGTCGATTGCGGTGGGTTGCATGTTCTGACTCCTGTTTAAGAAAAAACAGGGCGTTATGAATCGAATGGGATTTAAGGGTACGCGTGCGCAACAAACAGGCGCGCGGCCCTTAGGTGCCAATCCCGTTCTCTCTTCATCCGGACTATGACCGTCGGCCCCGGGATCACACCGGGTCTGCTGACCTTGTCGCCGTCCTGCCTGAGCAGTTCGAGGCGCCAAGCGCTCGCGGGCTATGCACATTGCGTGCAATTACCGCCGGTGGGGAATTGCACCCCGCCCTGAGAACGTTACCGCCAGAACCCTGGCGGCGGAGAGTTTTTAACATGGTTTTTCGAAAACTGCACGGCTGCCGTCTCGATAACTTATATCGGTTTGATTGGTTGGTATTCGAATGAATGCAATAGGGGCTTGATATTCCGTGGCTTTGCCCGCAGTAATCACACACAAAAGGACTTATCCACTCCGTTAGAGGCCCCCTGATGACCGTGATCGACCTGCGCAGCGACACCGTGACCCAACCTACCCCCGGCATGCTCGACGCAATGGCCAGCGCCGTCAGCGGCGATGATGTTTCCGGCGAAGCCCCCAGCGTCAACCGCCTGGAGGCCGAGCTGGCCAAGCGCCTGGGCTTTGCCGCGGCGCTGTTCGTACCCACCGGCACCATGAGCAACCTGCTGGCGTTGATGGCTCACTGTGAGCGCGGCGAGGAATATATCGTCGGCCAGCAGGCCCACACCTACAAATACGAAGGCGGCGGGGCGGCGGTGCTGGGGTCGATCCAGCCGCAGCCCCTGGAAGTTCAAGCTGATGGCTCCCTTGATCTGAATCAGGTGCTTGCAGCCATCAAACCCGACGACTTCCACTTCGCCCGCACACGCCTGCTGGCGCTGGAAAACACCATGCAGGGCAAAGTGCTGCCGCTGGATTACCTGGCCAAGGCCCGGGCATTTACCCAAGAACACGGCTTGGCCCTGCACCTGGATGGCGCCCGCCTTTACAACGCGGCAGTCAAGCTGGGGGTGGATGCGCGAGAAATCGCCCAGCACTTCGATTCGGTGTCGGTGTGCCTGTCCAAGGGCCTCGGCGCGCCGGTCGGTTCGGTGCTGTGTGGTTCGGCGGCGCTGATCGCCAAGGCTCGGCGCTTGCGCAAGATGGTCGGCGGCGGCATGCGCCAGGCCGGCTCCCTGGCGGCGGCGGGGTTGTATGCCCTGGACCACCAGGTACAGCGCCTGGCTGACGACCATGCCAACGCGCAATGGCTGGGTGATGAGTTACGCAAGGCTGGCTACAGCGTCGAACCGGTGCAGACCAATATGGTGTATGTGCAGGTAGGCGATCAGGCACAGGCGCTGAAGGCCTTTGCTGCCGAGCGTGGGGTCAAGTTGAGCGCCGCGCCGCGCTTGCGCATGGTCACTCATCTGGACGTCAGTCGGGCGCAGATCGAGCAAGTGCTGCAGACATTCGTCGCGTTTTCGCAGAAATGACAGTGCAGGCCGTCTAATTGACTGTTTCTATCACATAAACACGCTGTACCACCGGCAAAGGGCCGATATAATGCGGCCCTTTGCCGTCGCTCCGTCTGATGATGTTGCGCACTGGCCTTTGGCCGCAGCCTCCGTGGAAGAACCTAATGAAAAGCGCAGAAATCCGTGAAGCCTTCCTTCGCTTCTTCGAAGAGCAAGGTCACACCCGTGTAGCCTCCAGCTCCTTGATCCCAGGCAATGACCCAACCCTGCTGTTCACTAACGCGGGGATGAACCAGTTCAAGGACTGCTTCCTGGGCCAGGAAAAGCGCGCCTACACCCGCGCCACCAGCAGCCAGAAGTGCGTACGCGCCGGCGGCAAGAACAGCGACCTGGAAAACGTCGGCTACACCGCCCGTCACCACACCTTTTTCGAGATGCTGGGTAACTTCAGCTTCGGCGACTATTTCAAGAAAGACGCGATCACGTTCGCCTGGACCTTCCTCACCGGCGTGTTGAAGCTGCCCAAGGAAAAACTCTGGGTCACCGTGTACGCGACGGACGATGAAGCGTATGACATCTGGACCCAGGAAATCGGTGTACCTGCCGAGCGCATGATCCGTATCGGTGACAACAAAGGCGCGCCCTACGCGTCCGATAACTTCTGGACCATGGGCGATACCGGCCCGTGCGGCCCGTGCACCGAAATTTTCTATGATCACGGCGACGATATCTGGGGTGGCCCTCCAGGCTCGCCGGAAGAAGACGGCGACCGTTACATCGAGATCTGGAACAACGTGTTCATGCAGTTCAACCGCACCGCCGATGGCGTGTTGCATCCGCTGCCGGCACCGTCGGTGGATACCGGCATGGGCCTGGAGCGGATCAGTGCGGTGATGCAGCACGTTCACTCCAACTACGAGATCGACCTGTTCACCAACCTGCTGAGCGCCTCGGCGGCGGCCATTGGCTGCGCCAATGAAGGCCAGTCTTCGCTCAAGGTCGTGTCGGACCACATCCGTTCCTGCGGCTTCCTGATCGCCGACGGCGTGCTGCCGTCCAACGAGGGCCGTGGCTACGTGCTGCGTCGCATCATCCGTCGCGCGTGCCGCCACGGTAACAAGCTGGGCGCTACCGGCAGCTTCTTCTACAAGATCGTGGCCGCGCTGGTTGCCGAGATGGGCGATGCCTTCCCGGAACTCAAGCAACAGCAAGGCAACATCGAGCGTGTGCTCAAGGCTGAAGAGGAGCAGTTCTCCAAGACCCTGGAGCACGGCCTGAAAATCCTGGAGCAGGACCTGGCTGAGCTCAAAGGCACCGTGGTGCCGGGTGATGTGGTGTTCAAGTTGTACGACACCTATGGTTTCCCGATGGACCTGACTGCCGACATCGCCCGCGAGCGTGAGTTGACCGTCGACGAAGCCGGTTTCGAGCGTGAGATGGAAGCCCAGCGCGTGCGTGCACGTTCGGCCAGCTCCTTTGGCCTGGACTACAACACCCTGGTCAAGGTTGACGTACCGACCGAGTTCACCGGCTACAAGGCGACTGCGGGCTCGGCCAAGATCGTCGCCATCTATAAAGACGGCAAGTCGGTCGACGTGTTGAGCGAAGGTGAAGAGGCGGTTGTGGGGCTGGACCAGACGCCGTTTTATGCCGAGTCGGGTGGCCAGATTGGCGATTGCGGCTTCCTGAGCTCGACATCCGGTCGTTTTGATGTGCGCGACACCACCAAGACCGGCGGGGCTTTCCTGCATCACGGGGTGCTGGTGCTGGGCAACTTGACCGTGGGCGCACCGGTAGACACCCAGGTCGATGCTGACGTACGGCATGCCACGGCGTTGAACCACTCGGCCACTCACTTGCTGCACGCCGCGCTGCGCCAGGTACTGGGCGAGCACGTGCAGCAAAAAGGTTCGTTGGTGGACAGCCAGCGCCTGCGTTTTGACTTCAGCCACTTTGAAGCGATCAAGCCTGAGCAGATCAAGGCCCTGGAAGACATCGTCAACGCCGAGATTCGCAAGAACACCCCGGTTGAAACCGAAGAAACCGATATCGAGACCGCCAGGAACAAAGGCGCCATGGCGCTGTTTGGCGAGAAGTACGGCGACGAAGTCCGCGTACTGAGCATGGGCGGCAGCTTCTCGGTAGAACTCTGTGGTGGCATCCACGCCAACCGCACCGGCGATATCGGCCTGCTGAAGATCATCAGCGAAGGCGGTGTGGCCTCAGGCGTGCGTCGTATTGAGGCGGTGACCGGTGCTGCGGCCCTGGCTTACCTCAATGCAGCCGAAGAACAACTCAAGGAAGCGGCCGGCCTGGTCAAGGGCAGCCGCGACAACCTGATCGACAAGCTGTCCGCCGTGCTGGAGCGCAACCGTGCGCTGGAAAAACAGCTTGAGCAGTTGCAGGCCAAGGCGGCCAGCGCTGCGGGCGATGACCTGTCGGCCGCGGCGGTGGACGTCAAGGACGTAAAAGTCCTGGCGGCGCGCCTGGACGGCCAGGATGGCAAGGCGCTGTTGGCCTTGGTCGATCAGTTGAAGAACAAGCTCGGCCGCGCAGTGATCCTGCTCGGCAGTGTCCATGAGGATAAGGTCGTTCTGGTGGCTGGTGTAACCAAGGACCTGACTGGCCAACTCAAAGCCGGTGATTTGATGAAGCAAGCCGCTGCGACAGTGGGCGGCAAGGGCGGTGGTCGTCCAGACATGGCGCAAGGCGGTGGTGTTGATGCCGCAGCGCTGGACGCGGCGCTGGCCTTGACCGTGCCATTTGTCGAGGCAGGTATTTAAGGCACTGTTAATCGGCCCGTGGTCTAGTCACGGGCTTGTTCAGTGCAGGTGGATTGGATATTAGGCGCCCCTTTACGGGCTGAGGCGGCTTGGAAATGGCTTTGATCGTACAGAAATTTGGAGGCACCTCGGTCGGTTCTGTCGAAAGAATCGAGCAGGTCGCCGACAAGGTTAAGAAGTTCCGCGATGCCGGTGATGACCTGGTAGTGGTGCTGTCGGCCATGAGTGGCGAGACTAATCGCCTGATCGATCTGGCCAAGGCCATCAGCGGTGATCAACAGCCGCTGCCGCGTGAGCTGGATGTGATCGTCTCCACGGGCGAGCAGGTGACCATTGCGCTGTTGGCCATGGCGCTGAACAAGCGTGGCGTGCCAGCGGTGTCCTACACTGGTAGCCAGGTGCGCATTCTTACAGACAGCGCACATACCAAGGCGCGGATCCTGCAAATTGATGATCAGAAAATTCGTACTGATCTGAAAGCAGGGCGCGTGGTAGTTGTAGCGGGTTTCCAAGGCGTGGATGAGCACGGCAACATCACCACGCTGGGTCGTGGCGGTTCGGACACCACCGGTGTGGCCCTGGCGGCAGCGCTCAAGGCTGACGAATGCCAGATCTATACCGATGTGGATGGCGTCTACACCACTGACCCACGCGTCGTGCCAGTGGCCCAGCGGCTGGACAAGATCACCTTTGAAGAAATGCTGGAAATGGCCAGCCTTGGTTCCAAGGTGTTGCAGATTCGTGCGGTGGAGTTCGCCGGCAAGTACAACGTTCCGCTGCGCGTATTGCACAGCTTCAAGGAGGGTCCGGGCACCCTCATTACTATTGATGAAGAGGAATCCATGGAACAGCCGATCATTTCCGGCATCGCTTTCAATCGCGATGAAGCCAAGCTGACGATCCGTGGCGTGCCAGACACCCCCGGCGTGGCTTTCAAGATTCTGGGTCCTGTCAGCGATGCGAATGTTGAAGTCGACATGATCGTGCAGAACGTTTCGCACGATAACACCACCGATTTCACCTTCACCGTGCACCGCAACGAATACGAAGCGGCATTAAAAATCCTGCAGAACACTGCGAGCGAGATTGGCGCCCGTGAAGTGGTTGGCGATACCAAGATTGCCAAAGTGTCGATTGTAGGGGTGGGCATGCGTTCCCATGCTGGCGTTGCCAGCCGTATGTTCGGGGCCCTGGCCAAAGAGGGTATCAACATCCAGATGATTTCCACCTCGGAAATCAAAGTCTCGGTAGTGCTCGAAGAGAAGTACCTGGAACTGGCTGTACGCGCGCTGCATACCGCTTTTGAGTTGGATGCTCCGGCCCGACAGGGCGAGTGATGCGTTGCCAGGAAGGCGCGGTTTACCGCGCCTTTCATTTTTTTGTGGGGTACATGGTCTTTTGCATGGGCTCGACAATACTTAGCGAGTAGGGCTACGACCTTTTGGTTGTAGGTCGAATGCTTTTTTTTTGCAGACTGTTGTTCCTGAACTGAAATGCGTGAGGTGAAAGGTATGCTGATTCTGACTCGTCGTTGCGCAGAAAGCCTGATTATCGGTGATGGCGAAATCACCGTGACCGTGCTCGGCGTCAAAGGCAATCAAGTACGTATTGGGGTTAATGCTCCGAAAGAGGTGGCGGTCCACCGCGAGGAAATCTACCTGCGGATCAAGAAAGAGAAGGACGAAGAACCAAGCCTTTAATTTTTATCGTTTTTTATGTTTGCAAACGGGGAGGAACGTGGTTAATATACGCCCCGTGTTGCGGAGAGCTGGCCGAGTGGCCGAAGGCGCTCCCCTGCTAAGGGAGTACACCTCAAAAGGGTGTCGGGGGTTCGAATCCCCCGTTCTCCGCCATTATTTGCTTAGTACGTTGCAATCTGGTTTTTTCGGTAAGTTGTTGAAAATACTCGAAAAAATAGCTTTACATAGAGATTGAACGGCCTATAATGCGCGGCAACAAATGCACTCGTAGCTCAGCTGGATAGAGTACTCGGCTACGAACCGAGCGGTCACAGGTTCGAATCCTGTCGAGTGCACCATTTAAGAGTTAGTTGCAGCGATGCAGGTAGCTTGGCTTCAACCAGTTGTGATCTGGTCTAAAAACACAATCTGCACTCGTAGCTCAGCTGGATAGAGTACTCGGCTACGAACCGAGCGGTCACAGGTTCGAATCCTGTCGAGTGCACCATACAAACAAAAAGCCCGCCTAGTGCGGGCTTTTTGCCGTCTGGGGTTTGTGTAGGTTTTATCCGGCGTCCTCCTTTTTCTCCCTCCTCATGTGTTTTCCCCTGCGCCTGCGTCGTCGCAGTTTATAGATGCAGCCAATACTGAGCTTTGGCGTGCAAGCGCTTGTTCTTTCCAGTTTTTTAACGTTTAAAACGTCCGGGCGGTGTATCATGCGCCCGTCAGCCCCGCCGGGGCTTGTGGAATACCTCCATGGACTTACCCAGTAGTTACTCAGTACCCCGTTTTACCAATCATGAATTGACTGATTGATCCTTCCGGCGTGCCCCGCTGCTGGGAGTGGAGTTCGCCTATGACCGAAGTAGAAGTAAAGAAGACACAAGAAAGCCTGCAGGATCGTCTGGCTCAAGTTATCGAGCTGCTGCAGCGCCAGCGCGTGGTCGAAGACCTCACGCACCGCCAGGAAGGTCCGAACCACGACCGCGTCGAAAACCTGGTTCACCGGCAAAACCTCGTCGAGTTGCAACGCAAGCTCGATGACCTGCACTCCGCCGACGTCGCCTATATTCTTGAAGCCTTGCCGTTGGATGACCGACTGACCCTGTGGCAGCTGGTCAAGGCTGATCGTGACGGTGACATCCTTCTGGAAGTATCGGACTCGGTGCGTGAAACGCTCATCGCCGACATGGATGACCACGAGCTCCTGGCTGCCGCCAAGGAGATGGATGCGGACGAGCTTGCTGACCTGGCCCCTGAGCTGCCCCGTGATGTTGTCCATGAGTTGATGGAGGCGCTCGACACGCAGCAGCGTGAGCGTGTGCGTTCCGCGCTGTCGTACGACGAGGATCAGGTCGGCGCCCTGATGGACTTCGAGATGGTCACCATCCGCGAAGACGTCAGCCTGGAAGTGGTGTTGCGTTACCTACGCCGTCTCAAAGAATTGCCCGGCCACACCGACAAATTGTTTGTGGTCGACTATGAGGGGATTCTCAAGGGCGTTTTGCCGATCAAGCGCCTGCTGGTCAATGATCCGGAGAAAAAAGTTGCTGACCTGATGGCCAGCGATACCGTGAGCTTCCATCCGGACGAAGATGCCTACGACGCGGCCCAGGCATTCGAGCGTTACGACTTAATCTCGGCTCCGGTGGTGGATAAGAACGGCAAGTTGATCGGTCGTCTGACCATCGATGAAATCGTCGACTTGATCCGTGAGGAAAGTGAAACCGAAGTCCTCAACATGGCGGGTTTGCGTGAAGAGGAAGATATTTTCGCGTCGGTCTGGCGTTCACTGCATAACCGCTGGGCCTGGCTGGCTATTAATCTGATTACCGCGTTTATCGCTTCTCGCGTGATCGGGTTGTTTGAAGGCTCCATCGAGAAGCTGGTGGCCTTGGCGGCGTTGATGCCGATTGTGGCGGGCATTGGCGGGAACTCCGGGAACCAGACCATCACCATGATCGTGCGCGCCATGGCGCTGGACCAGGTCAGTACCGCCAATTCCTCGCGGCTGTTGCGCAAGGAGCTGGCTGTTGGCCTCATAAACGGATTGGTGTGGGGCGGCGTGATTGGCGTGGTGGCCTACTTGCTTTACGGCAGTTGGTCCCTGGGCGTGGTAATGACTGCAGCCATGACCCTAAACCTGTTGCTGGCGGCCTTGATGGGGGTCTTGATTCCCATGACCTTGGCGCGTCTGGGACGTGATCCTGCCATGGGTGCCAGTGTGATGATCACGGCCATGACTGACAGTGGTGGTTTCTTTATCTTCCTGGGCCTGGCAACGATCTTCCTGCTCTGACCTTTCCAGCGGGGGCAAACCTGCCCTCGCTTTGCTTCTTATTCCCCAAACTCCACGCAAAAAAAAGCCAGCACAGGGCTGGCTTCGGCTTTCAGGTGTCAATCAATTGGCTTCTGCGGCCGCCTCCACGTCGTGCGCGATAAGCGAGACGAGAGCATTTTGCTGGCGGTGGGAGAGCTGACGAAAACGCTGCAGCAGTTCGCGTTCGTGCAGTGACAGCTCGGGGCTGTCCAGGCGCATGCTCAACTCTTCACCCAAGGCACCTTCCTGAATAAGGCTTTGTTCCAGGCGTGCGATGATTTCGGAGTTCATGCTGCGGTGATGATTGCGAGCCACCTCGGCAATGCGTTCCCGCATTCCGTCTGGCAGACGTACGACGAATTTGTCAGCCGTACGGCTGGAATAAATTGCCTGTTTCAATGGGCGCATATATTTAACCGGTTAGTTCAGGGGAGCGGTTTCTGGAATTGGCCGCAAGATGAGTGTTAAGACAAGGCTCACGACCAAAGTTCAACCCGAATTGCAAAGAGGCCGCATCATGCCTCAGATTTGACATTTCATTGGCGTCAATTCTGTGACAAATATTGAACCGCCTACAGGCTTTATGCCAGTACTGATTTGCGTTTTTGCGGACTGGTTGGAAAAATTTCCCAGGACTGTGGCGAAGCTCGTCAATCCCCGCCCAAAGCCTGCGCGGCATCTGGGTTGGAGGGCGCCCGTCCTATAGCGATATGGCCCTTTGCCTTCAAGCTTAAGGTTAGTAGTTGTTCGCCTATTTAGGAGTGTCAGGCGACATAAGGTAGGGAAGAAGGGAGGAGGGCTAGCGAAGGAGTGGATCGAATTTGATTCGGCGACCCTTGATGAGTGCCATTATCAGTAGGCTGCCCAGCACGGCGCTTGCGACGAAGGCTAGGGTTTGGGCTTGTTGTGAGGTGGCTCCCAGGCCTAGTGCGACGGACATGAGGGTCAGGCACAGAAATAACCAGGCAGATTTGGACATGAATAATGTTCTCAGAAAACCCAATGCTCGGCCGCTGGGGCAGATTGAGTATCTTGGGTCAGGCGGATGGGGGGCTGGGGGTTGGCAGTCATCAGTGCCAGTTGAGGGCGCTGTTGCAGATGGTGGGGAATGGCTTGGCTGATTTGCGCGCCGTCTTCAGTATTGGTCGGCTGAAAATGAAACGTCACCACCGCGGCCAGTGCCACAGCGTTCAGTGCTAATAGAAGGGCGCTGTTCATAGTCATGGTCTCCACGGTGCCTGGAATGGTTGGTTTTGTGTTTATGACTTTGCAGGTGTCGTGCCAATCTATTTGATCAATAAAAACAAAGAGTTAGCTTTGTTTTTTGGGGTTGTAGGGTTGCAGTTTGCAATGATGGCATATGGGGGCAGTGCAATTTGCACGATGGCCATAGAAGCCTTGGTGGCTGAAGGAGGCTTTGAATGCGTGCGCAAGGATCGGCCTACATTCAAAATGCCAACGGACGACATGACAAAACCGGCCTCGGCCGTTAAGATGCACGCCGTCTGTCGCTGGCCTTTCTGGATAAGCGTTTGGCATTTGTCCCAGTAGCTCAATTGGATAGAGCATCCCCCTCCTAAGGGGAAGGTTGGCCGTTCGAACCGGCCCTGGGACACCATATAATTCAAGGCCTGTAGCCATTTATTGCGTTCCACCAGAACTTTGGTGACAGCAGGGTGGCAGCATCAGGCAAAAGAAAGCCCCGATCGGTTGTTCCTGATCGGGGCTTTTTTTGTGACCGGTAACTAAGGGATGGTTACTGATAGTCCAGAGTTCGGCCCGGGAGGCAGGCCCAAAACGGTGTCGATACCGGTCGTTGCACGCAGATCGTCCAGTAACTGTTGCGGATCAAATTTTTTGCCGATTATCGCCTCAGACTCTGCGCGGGGGTTTGCAGAGGGGCGCGCTCGGTAAGCAATGAGGTAAGGGATGTCTTCGGCCAGCGCCTTCAGGCACAGCCCCCGAATATAGAATCGGTTGAACTCACCTTCTGCAAGGGTATCTGGAGCTGTAACTGGGATTTGTGCTTGGGTAAATCCGCCGCTCGGCTTAGCTCGATTTTCATGGCTTTTGAGCAATCTTTGCTCTCGGATTTGACCTGCTAACCACACATCGGAGTGGTTTCCCGCTGCTTCTTTGAGGGTGTCTGGCCATAGCCGGCTACCTTCTTCGTTCAGCCGTGGGCTCGTGTAGATAGTCCCTTTATCCAGATCGAATGCTACTTCTTGGACCATATTTGCGCGGACATCCACATCCATGTCCCTGTACTCAAGACCCATGATTACTTTCCTTCGTTATCCATCGCAGGCAAGACCTTGCCCTCTTGAGGTGTAGGCCGGAAGTCAATCAACCGCCCTAGACATCGCCTACCGCGTCATCACTCCGACGCAGTCGATCTGACGCTAGCACTTTGATGGCTCAGCCTTCAATAGACTCAGATCAGTGCACATCGAGGAAGTGTTGCAAAGAATCTCAGGTTGATGCCAGGTCCCTAATCCTCAGCACGGTGGTGGTCGAGCAGTTGGCGTGCCGTGCCGTCGCGCGAATCCCCAGGCCGGCGCCGAGCAGCTCGGCCACGCGCTTGTGCAGATCGGCGTCCACCGGGCGCCCCTGGTACTTGCCGGCGGCCTTGGCCTTCTCGATGCCCTGGGCCTGCCGGTCGCGGCGTTGCTCGTAATCCTTGCGCGCGATCGCGGCCATCATTTCCACCAGCATTGAGTTGATGGCACCCAGCATCCGCCCGGTGAACTCGTCGCCCTTCGTGTCCTGCATTCCCTGGTGGCTGGTCGGCAGGTCGAGCGCGACGATGCGCAGGCCCTTGGAGTCGATAGCTGCCTTGAGCTTTTGCCAGTCCTCCACCGGGAGACGGGATAGCCGATCTATCGACTCCACCAGCAGCACGTCACCCTTGCGTGCGTCTTTCAGCAGGCGCAGCAGCTCCGGCCGGTCGGCGGTGGCGCCGCTGGCGTTCTCCAGGTACACGCTCGCAATGCCCTTGTTATGGTCGCTGGCGAACTGCTCGAGCGACGCGCGGGCGCGGCCGGCGTCTTGCTCTTCGGTGGATGCTCGGAGGTATGCGCGGATGAACATGATGGGTGCCTGTATCAGTTAGGGCGTTCTACTAATACTGTTGCACTTTGGGTGTTACTTATCAAGCGAAAAGCCCGAGAAAGGCAAAATAAGCCTGTATCTGGATAGGCATACCCTAGCGATTCGCTCAAGGTGCCAGTACATTGCCATATAGCTTAGGCGTCGTAAGGGTGAGTTTGAGGATTTGCCCTACTGTTGAATTACTAAGGGGAATGCACTTGACCGACGGCATACAAGACATATTGGACGGTATCGATAGGTTGGAGGAGTATCGGGAAAAGTCTATTAAAAAGCTGGAGGCAGCGCGGAAGCTTAAAGAAGCCGCAGAGTATGCATCAAAGTCGTTCTGCGGCTCATGGATGGGCTATCACTCTCGAATTTATTACCTCGATTTTCAAACTCCACCACCAGGGGAGCATTTTGATGCGCAGTGGGGATTTCAAGATGCTTATAGCAACAAGACTTCTGGCGAGTGGAGGGAGTACGCGTTTGATGGCGTTGTAGAGACTTTGAAAAGCCTTGCCGGAAATCCCGACATGAGTGCCGCCGAAAGCTTCAGTAAAAAAGGGCATGAGCTTTTCGATGAGGTCAAACGGGAAGCCGAATTGGTTATTAGGATTTTTTCCAAAAATGGAGATCCTTACGGGCAAACTTTGCTCGATGAGCTAGAAAAGCTCTCCCCGTTCGGTGAGCGCGCATTTGTCGACTCACTGAGACCGAAAGGGGCGCGCCTGGTCGGAGATGGCTTGGCAATGTCTCAAGGGACGCAGAAGCCTCCCCACGTGAAAGTTTTCATAGATGCGGTCGTGCTACTTGAGCCCGCAGCAGCAATGGAAAGGCTCATCCCTTTTTTGAAAAAGGCTTATTCTTATATGATCCGGTCCGCAAAAAAAGATTCACGTTCAAGCCTTGTTGGAACGAACGTTTTTATTGGGCACGGTCGGTCGCACGTGTGGCGTGACCTTAAAGATTTCGTTACGGAAAGGCTTAAATTGCCGTTTGATGAATTCAATCGCGTCCCCGTAGCTGGCATTACTAACATAGCGCGATTATCAGAAATGCTAGATTCCGCTGCGGTCGCCTTCATAGTGATGACAGCTGAAGACGAGCAGGTTGACGGTAAGATGGAGGCCCGGACCAACGTGATACACGAGGTAGGGCTTTTCCAGGGGCGCCTAGGGTTTACCAGGGCAATCGTGTTATTGGAGGAAGGTTGCGAAGAGTTTTCGAATATCCAGGGACTTGGCCAAATCCGCTTTCCGAAAGGCGATATCAAATCTAGGTTTGAAGAAATCCGCCAAGTGCTCGAGCGAGAGAAAATCATCGAGTCTTGAGTTGCGCAAATATCGAAAACAACGACGTGTGTAGGTTTCAACACACTGTGTTGTTTTCGACACGGTTGCAGGTCAAAGAGAGGTGGGGCGGATATCCAGGCCGACATTCGTGTCGCCACCGATCCGGAAGCGCTTTGTTTGTCCGGCTTTTAAAATGGTGGCTTGCTCCTTGAGCGTTCCTGACCAACTACACGTACCCGATCCACGCTCATCGGCTCCCAGGCCTACCAGGTGTTCGCCTGGCGTCACGTAAAGGCTGACCACTTCACCTGTATCGATCCTGGCGACGGCACGTCCGTCGATGTGAACAGCAACGAAGCATCCGCCACCGACGAAGCCGGTATCGCGCGCGATCTGAATGGTCGAGTACGGATCTGCAGGTTTCTTCCCGAAAGCCGTAATCCTGTCACCAGGGACTGGCCTGGCCTGGTCGAACGGTACGGGGGTTGTAGAACATCCGCTCAACAGTGCAACTAGAGCTGCAACAACGGTAATTTTCAGCATGAGAGCTCCTTTCCATGAGGCGGCCACTTTAGCACCGCCACAGGGGGCCTACATCTGGTCTTCGGCGTAGATGGCTGCGCTGATGATCGCGCCACCCCACCGTCGATGACCGCAACACAGCGGGACCGGGTTGCCGGAAGCCGTGGTGTTCTTCGCCGATCCGAACGCATATCCGGCCACGTTCTCCGGCGCCGCGCTAGTCTTGAGTCCTCCGGCCTGAGGGCTGAGCATTTGGATTACGCCCCCCAGAGCGAGAGACGCGCCCATCATCATCATCCCTGACGTAAACGGCGTAGCCGTGCCGCCAGAAGCGTAAGTAAGCACTGCACCGACCGCGAGCAGTACAACGCCGACGATAGTTTGTAGAACGCCACCTCGTTTACTCCCGACGATAACAGGCGAGATGATGATGTCGCCGGTGCCCTGGTATCCCAGCTCCTTTGCGCCAATATTTTTTTTGCCGCGAAACACGGCAAACTCCAAACCGCGCGACTTAGCATTAGAGATAAAGCGCTCAAGGCCCGGAATCTGTACACACAGTGCCTTGATGGCTTCGGCAGGCGAGCGAACGGCCAGGTGGTATACCTTTCCGAACTGCCGGAGCTGGCCATATAGCTTAATTGTGGTGAGTGGGGCGTATTCGATTGCTGTAGCGGCCATGGGGGCCTCCTATGGATTGGTGGATGGGGCGGGCAGCCCAAGACGAATGGCGAGTACTGCACGCGACATATGCGCCTGGTCGATGGCCAGTTGCTCTTGGCGTGGGTCGTAGTTCCACACCCGGTTGTAGATCGCCTCACTGGCCCGGGCGCCGCGGAATGTTCCGCGCATCAGGTCGGCTGACACCCTGGCCTCTTCCTCAGTGAAGTAGGGGCCGTCGATGGTTACTTGCTGACCATTGCGGACTTGTTGAACCTCCCACACCAGATAGCCGGCGTCAGGTCCTTGTATCAGCTCGTAGGGTTTGAACTTCTGCGTGCTGCACGCTTCAGTAAAGCGTTCTTGAAAGGTCATGTCTTCACACTCACAGAGTCTGCCGTTGATCGGCGCCACCAATACTTGCGTAGCGCACGGGTGCGACAGTTAGGCCGCTTCGGATTGATCAGGAGACGCTTTTGCGGAGGTGCGAGAGGGCATTTTTGCCAGCCATTCGCGAAGCGCTTCGGAGCCCTCACAGCCCGATCGCCACTTCTCAAATCGGCCGGTGTACCCATTCGAATTAGCAACCATGCCGCTCAGTGCGACACCGGCATTGGAGGCTGTGGCTAGCACGTCATCGTAGATCGCTAGCATCTGCTTGAGCCCTTCAATGTCTTCGGCGCGCGACGCGGCAATGCCTGCGCGCGAAAGGCTGTCAGCCGCCTCTGGCGATAATCCGGAGAGCATTGGGTTTGCCCTGAGCACCGCCTCTACAACGTCGGGGTGACTACCTGCGCGCGCTTCAGCTACTAGCCGTTGACGTTCCTCCGGCTTGAGGCCGCGCACGATAGCTCGCAGCTCCTGATCAGCCAGGAAACCAACAACGTCCGAGCTAGCGCGAGGCGTGACCGGAGCAAAGCCGTTGACCACTGTTTGGGCCAGCGTCAGCATATCCTTTGCCGCCTTTTCCATAGCCGGCATCAAGGCAGGAACGATCCCGTCAATCTGCTCCTTGCCCTTGCGCTCGATAGCCGCGGCGTTGAGGTCTTTGTTTCCGCGAATCGAGAGAATTTCCTCTCCAAGGTCCTTGAAAGTCTCCAGCGCCAAGCCCTGTAAATGGCGAACTGACTTCAGTAAGCCGCCGGCCTGCCAGGTGCCTTTCGTGCCGTCGGGTCGCTGAATATTGAATGTTCGGGCCTCTACCTGGGAGTGCTCGTATTCGGAGTAATGGAGGTTGGCCAAGCCAACCTTGAGGACGGAGCGTTTGCCGATTTTCATTGAGTTACCTTTGATGTGTGGGCCGGTTAAGCGGCGTCGACGTGAAGCGGGCGGTTCTCAACAAGCGCGATCAGCAGAGCGCTTGCCTGAACGCTGCCTTGTTCGGCTGCCGAACGCAGACGACTCCACGCGGCATTGATTTCGGCACGGGTCGGTTTGGCTTGTGGGCCGCGGGGTTTGGTAGAGCTGGCGCTGACTGACATGATCAATCCTCTGTGAGCTGTTGAAAGCCTTGCATTGCTCACATTAGGCAGTATCTGGCCGCATATCCAGTGCTTTTAGGGTGCACCTCAGGTGCTACACAGAACGGGATTGAATGGGACTGAAATAGTTGGTTTTGGCGCGACTGGAGAGGGCGTTTTTGTTGCATTAAGTCGATGGCAGTCAAAGTGATACATGGCCGGAATTTCGGCTCAGTCCGACCTCAGATTGAGGCCGGAGCGGGGAGAGCTGACATCCCATTTCGGTATGTCAGGTTTCCGCGCCACGTTTTGCGAGATATGAAAACGTGGCGCGGATTTGATGTGTCCAGATTTGGACGCATCTCGGTATTCGCTGAGCGGTCGTCGAGCAGTCGTCGAATGTTCGTCGATATGTCCAACCCCCAATGGGGGGCTTTCATGGGGTGTTTCCCCAATGGGGGAATACCTGCTCCGACCTGCTGTCAGGCGTCCTTGTGCGGCGCCAGTACGAATTCAACCGCCACGCGGTCTGCGGGCTCGGCTTGGCCGGCGTCAGTCTTGGCCCTGCGGCTAATGTAGATGTCCCCGCACTCCTTGGCCGCCTGCTCCATCAGCTTCATTGCCATCACCATGTGCCCGCTCGCCTCGGCCTCTTCAAGCATCCGCCCAAGCGCGCGCAGCCTCATGGATCGGTTGGCGATCGGCTCCTTGACCACCTCAGACCGGAAACCGTCCCTGGTGTCTTCGAACAGCGTCACCCAGCGCTTGGCCAGGCCCTTGCTGCTCTTGCGTGTCGGGTCGTGGGTCTCGACCTGCTGGCGCGACACGACCACGCCGAAGCCATCCTTAACGGCGGTCGCGACCTGTGAGGGGGAGTCGAAGCACGCCAGGGACTGGACGATAAAGGCTTTGATTTCGTTGTTGAGCGCGGCCATGGGCTGGAATCTGTCTAGGGTCTGTCAAGAATCCTCATGGTTGCCCAGGCGGCGCGCAATGGCAATGCCCAGCAGGCGCACCAAGCCTCGTTTAACGTTAGGTAACGGCGAACTAACGTTAGAAGCGTTACCGGGGATCTGCCGGGATATCCGACACTTCTGGCTCCACACTTTTGCGGAGTCGCCATTTTAGGATCGTCTCGCACGCAGTCAGGCCATACGGTCCGATTCGGCTCATATGGTCTGTCTCGCAATAATTGAAATTACCTGGCGAATAGTTCGGCCTGGCATCAGGGAATTCCCTCAGATCTGAGGGATTCTCCAATGTGTGGATTCCTACACTGCGTGTTGCTTTCCACACTCTGTAGCTTTTCCGCCACGCTCAGTGAGACCAAATCGTCTCAATGAGACAGGTTCAGCTCACTCGCCGGGGCTATCACACCTGTCGACAATTGATATCAGTTCTGTTGCTGCATGGTTATATGCTTGAATTGGTCTGCTGTTAGGGTTAGGAGGCCGTAAGCAGATTAGTTAATGCGAGTAAGACCATTCGCTCTGTCTGGAGTGAATCAAGTTATTGAGGTCTTTCCAATTAAATATTTACCTCCATCATGTGTCTATTCAGTCGGTCCAGTATCATTTACGATTTTATCGATTTCTGTACGATAGTGCGCGCAGAAGTCGAGACTGTATTTTAGTAAAAAATAGAGATTAATATAAGGATCGACGATGTTTCCTGTGTTTTCGAGTTTTGGATCTTCAGTACTTTCAGAGATTATTTCTGCGGCAAAGGCCCCTAGTGTCACATCTCCTGCAGTGGTGGATTCGCCCTTTATTATGATTTCTGAGCAGTCAAGACTGTTGCTTGTGTAAATAAACTCCAGGCACGCTGTCTGTAGTGAGGGCCACTCTCTCATTGGTGCAAAGTTCATCATGTCCTTAATTGCGGATATTAAAAGATGAAGCTCTTTAAAATATGCTACGACAGCGCTTGTTTGGAATGAGTCTTTCCTTAGGAGCGATGGTTTGTGTAAGTCGCGAATGTCGTTAAACGAAAATTTAAATTTTTCAGCTCCGTTAAGGCCCAGCATGGAATCAAAAGAGTAGTCGACTCTACCAGTTATTGGAGTGCAGACCGTCCAAACTCTTAATACGTAAAGCTTCAGGTGATAGCTGACTATTGAATCCTGATTGAGCATAAGTGCTTGGCTGGTCTTGAAATGTTTAAGTTTTTCTTCAAAGTTCTGTTTTGTTCGTTCGGCTTGAGCTGATCGTTCAGAAATAGTGTAGGAACAGGCGTTAAGGAATAGTCCGGCACACAGCGCTCCCATTATCACTTCAAAGGCTACTAGAAGCTTTGTAAGTAGTGTTACTGGGTAGATGTCGCCAAATCCTAAAGTGGTTATAGTTACAATGCTAAAGTACAAGAATGTCCAGAAGTCCGAAGGGTTGTTGTTGAATTCACTACCTCCAATGAAAAAGTATAGTGTCGCAAATATCGGCATAAGACATAGAAAAAAAGCCCCTATGTAAACTGGCCTAATAAAGAAGCCGGCAATGTAGTTTTTCATGAAATCCATTTTCCAATTGGTTTGAATTTTTTTGATTCTACTTGAATCTGTCGCTATACCAGAACTACATAGAGCGCGACAATTCACTGCCTTTTCGCGTGTATGTAGGGTTTTCACCTGGCACGGCGTCGAGATACCCTGAGAAGTCAGGACATCTCCGGAGCCCCTATGTCAGTCATCGATTGCGATTATCTGCCCGACCCATCCAAGACCACGTTCCCGCCCGAACTGGCGCTGCTGATCGTGCGCAAGGCTGCATCTATGGCCGAGGCGTTCGAACAGCAGGCTCTGGACCAACTGACCAAGGACGCTATCTCGGCAATATCCGCCGGCGCCGATCCGCGCCAGGTGATCAGGCAGCTGAGATTATAACGCCCATGCCGTCCGAGAGCTCATTGCAGGGCCATAGCCAAGAATCTCTCAACGTCGTCAATCATCCCCTTCACCTCTGCAGCCGTAAATTCTTCCGGCTTGCCATGAGCCGCGCTGTTGCGAGTTCCTGCCAAGGCCGTGATTCGTTTTTTCTGAGTGGCGTTATAAGCGTTCGCTCTAGCCAGATCGTCATTCATTTTGTTGAGGCTGCCGTGCTCTATCCCGTGCGCTGTACATAGATCGCGCAGGGTCGTCTCAAGCACAACTCCTGCAATGACCGCTGCAGCTGTTGCATACCCAGATTTGAGCAGCTCCTCGGCTTGCTCCAGTTCGCTGGTGAACACTTCTGCCTGCACCAGGTTGCGAACGCTGTTGAGGTAGCCACCTTCATAATCTTCTTTGGCTGCCAGAAAGACGGCCTTAACGCGCTGAAGCGTTTCGAAATTGTTTGAGTAGGGGCGCGGCTTCTCTGCTTCGACGAAAGCGGACAAATGATACGATTTTTCGCCACACGCATTTGATAAAAGCGACTTCGCTTTGACAGTCCAGTTGAGAATTAGGTCGGCGTTAATGTGCGGGTATGGGGATCCGCTCAGAGCGCCTTGCTCCATCCTCTTGGTCGCCTCGATAGCTTCGAGTTGCACCTCAAGTTCGCCGAACCGTTTTTCCAAAAGCCTCGTCATGTTCAATTCCCTTTCCGTCTTGGCGATTTTTCTGCATCGATACTCGCTTGCCTTCCTGTGTATTAGCAACAGCGCTGAATTTCCTAGCTGGTGTTGATTGTGGGAGCGGAACCCTTTTACGACTCCCTCGCAAAACTACCGGGATTTCAGTAGAGGCCACGCGAACCCGTGTTATCTCGGCCGTGCAGATAACCCAGATTTGGGGGATGCAATTATTTTGCACACCCTATTGCGTTACCGGTAATGCCGTGACAGTATGATTTCACGTTACCGGTAATGAGGAATTCAGATGGCAGACAAACCCGAAAGCCCGAACACGTTGCGCCAGCGAGCATTCAAGGAGCGTCAGAAAGCAGGGGGCTACAAGAACACCACGGTGTGGATTCACACAGAGACGGAGCAGGAAGGTAAGCAGGCGGCACGCGATGGGAAGCCACTCAAGCCGATGGAGTCGAAAGACCCCTTGAGCTGGGCGGCAGGCTGGATCAGCGAGAAGGGTAAGCGCTAATCGGCTGAAACCTTAGCCGATCGAATCGATGGTCCAGGTTTGGGCCATCTCAGAAGAGGTGCCAAGCCGCTGCGCTAACAGCGGCCTGGCGATCACACGACGAAACTTGAAGGTACACGTCATGCAACTATACCAAAATACCAGTAGCCCACTGAAACGCCAAGACAATCACGCCGCCGGGGTCCAGCGCAGCATTCAAGAGGTCGCCCATGACGCGCTTGAGGACCTTGAAAGCGCCCAGATAGCCCTACGCAAAGTTGAGGCGGTTCTCTACGCTGCGTTGGCAGACAAGGGCACCAGTCAGCACGTCCGCAACTTGGTAGACGTCGCATGGAACTTGGCTGCTGACGGCGCCAACACCGCCGACTGTAACCGCGAGCAAATCGCCGCCGCGCTGTCCGGGTGTGCTGCGCTGGGCGCCGGGGGTGATCAATGAGCCGCTCCCACAAGGCAATCGCCGAGACTGCCGTCCAGGATCTGTACGAAGTGACCAGCGCCTTCGATAACGTGAGCGCAATATTCACGCTGATGCTTGAGACCTTCCCCGAAGACAGTACGCCTCACGCGCTCGCGCAACTGGGCACCCTCGCCCTAAAGGACTGGTATTCCAAGGTTTATCAGTGGTGCGAGTGCATGGAAAACGAACTGGATGATGCGAACGCGGAGGCGCAAAAGGCGCCGCCGTTGTCCCACTACCTGCTGGATCAGCGCAGTAACGAAGTGGTCGAGGCGATTTCTGCCGAACGCACACACGCTACCCGGTGGTGGACGCACTTGAACGAGATGCGGCGCCGCAAGGAGCTGCCAGAGTGGGTAGCGGCGGGCATCGGCACGCATGATGAACACGATCTGATGCTGGAGAGCCGGAAGGCTGTCAATCGGTCCATTTTCGGTTCGGATGACCTGGGCGGCGATCAACCCTACAGGGCAATTCCACTGGACCAAGCCTGAAACAACGAAACTTTCGTGGTATCAAGGGCACTACCCCGTCACAGGGTGGTGCCCTTTTTCATTTGTTGGCGGTGGGTGCCTTCTCAGCGAGGTAGATAAGGTCCTTCCTCACTTCCTCGGCACACGGTCTGCACATTCCGATCTTTGTCCAAGGCAACCAGTCGATAACAAGGAAAGTGAAGCCTCCGATACGCTTACATTTCCCTGCATACCCATGGGTGCATCGGGCCTGTTGGTACGTCTGTGGTCCCATCTTATTAACCCCTGGTGGTGGTAATTTAATAAGGGTGGGATATTTTCCTTCCAGCTACACCGCTGGAGGCCCCGGTTTTATTGAAAGGTAGTAGGAAAAAATCCCAGTACCCCGGCACTCAAGAAAACTAACGGGACGCAACGGGACAGCTAAAGGTCGATGACTGGGAAAAATTCCCACTACTCGACGGAAAAATTCCCACCGAAAAACTCGAATTACACGAACTTGAAGCGTGGCGGGCCAGGCCCTATTTCCAGATCCTTTCCAGGGCAGTCGTCTATCGCTGCCCAGGTGATCGCGTACAGCGCGCAACGAGCCATTCCCTGCTCCCTGCCTCCTTTGCGGTTCTCCCTGGTGCGAATGATCAGCCCGGCGTCCATCAGCTCGGCCAGGGCAGAGGAAAGCGTCTTTGCGTCCATGGGCTTACCCTTGGCCATCATTGAGGCTGTGCACGACAGGTCGCCGTTGTTGCGGCCGTTGTAGTTCCTGGCCAGCTTGATCAGCACGGTCACGGCTTTTGTCGACAGATTGTCGAAGGCGTCACTGATCAGCAGTCGATAGGGCAAGGCCAGTACTCGACCACCGCCGAAGTCGACCTTGTATTTAGTCTTTCTGGCCATTCGGCAACTCGCAGGCAGGCACACACCGACGCCCTCGGGAATGAGGGCGTCTACGCGGCTCGTTTACTGGCTTTCCTTGGTAAGGACGTACAGACCGACCCGGTGCGGTCGCCTGCCTGGTGCGGCGGTCTGGTAGCACCACTCCGTCATGATCGCCCACCCTTTGCGCCTCAGGTGTCGGATCGTGGAGGGCGGGTGAACGATATCCAGGGAACGTGCGGCGTCGATGGAGGACACCGGCCCGGCCTTTAGGGCCTGAATCATCCTGAGGGCTTGCGCCTCTGTTGAGTGGCTGTCCGGGTCTGGCTGGGCGGGCTCGATTGGTTCTACGCGCATTTGGCGACCCTCCACAACGCAGCGGCCTTGGGCGGCGGCGTGAAGTCATCAGGCAATTGCATGAGGCTGCGCGCGAGGACACGGTACCGCTTGCCCTCGACCACCATCAGCCAGTGGTCGCCGTCGGCGTGTAGTAGGAGACCGGACCGCCCAATCAGGTTGGCGCGCTCCGGGGTCAGGATCAGCGCGCGACGGCCGCTGACCAGGTTGTGTGCCTCGCTGGCGCTATTGGCGGCGCTGGCAGTAGAATTGATCAGTCTCATCTGTGGCTTCCCAAAGCATTCCGATGTGATACGTCGGGCCGGTGTTGGTAGCACCGGTTCGACAACCCCCTCTAAGGCCATCCCAGGCCGAGCCTTCACCGAGCACCAGCCTTCGCGGCGCGCTCAACAAAAGCCTTCAGCTCCGACACCAGAATCAGACGACGACGACCGATCTTGAAAGCCTTCAGGTCGCCGGCGGCGATAGCCTTATAGATGCCGGTCCGAGTGCAATCCGTAATCCGTGCCGCCTCATCAACCCCGAGGGAGATTTGAGACGGGTCAACCTGTAGCGCTGCATTCATTTTGTTTCCCCTTGATCGTTCCGTTGGTCTGTATGATACTGAATGGAACGTAAGCATCCTATTTGTAAGTAACACGATCTGCAAGCAAAAAGTTTGTAGACGAGTCGAGGCCCGTCAATGTCAAATCGGTCAAAAAAAGTTGTGCTGTCTGCCAGGGTTGCGCCTCACCTAAAAGATGGCCTGGAACTGTATGCACGGGTCAAAAATATAAAAATTGTCGAGGCGGTAGAGGAGCTGATTGAGCGGGCGCTCGAGGAGGTGAATATCCCGTCTCCGCTTCGAAGCCTCTCTGGTGATCGAAGCAAAGTCCCTGTTTCGACAATCATTAGCTGGCTGTGGGATCCAGACCCAATAATTTTCAAGCTGAGGCTCGCGAATGTGAGCCCTGAACTGGTAGATAAAGAGACCTACCTCGTGTATGTCGAGACAACCAGCAACAGATTCAAAGGGGACGTGGATATTTTCGAGGATGTCCGCAGGCGTGCCCCTTATCAGGACGTCTACCACAAGGCATCACTCAATCTTGAGAGAGTTCGTGAGGAGTGGGATGACCTGGTCGCTTATGCGAAGTCCATCGAGGCGAACAAGCCGATTATGGTCGATTACGAAGTTTGGCTTCGCATGATCAGGCCTGAGGCCTAGAGAAGGTCGACTGCTGCGGCCTTGGTGCCCGGCGCCAAGTGCGCGTAACGCAGCGTCATTTTGATATCGGCGTGTCCCAACAGGTCCCGCACCGTGTTCAGGGGCACTCCAGCCATTACCAGGCGTGACCAAAGTCGTGCCGCATATCCTGCCAGCGGAAAGCCTCGATATTCGCCCGCGCCAGAAGCTTGAGCCAGGCGCTTTTCACATCTTCAAAGCGGCCGCCGTCCTGCCCGGGGAACACATACTGGGAATCTCCACTCTGTTTTTTCCAGTCGTTCAGCACTCCGAACGTCTCTTTGTTCATCGGGATGTGCCGCGTGTCGGCTGTTTTGGTGGTGTCGCCGGCGACGGTCACCGTCCTGGTTTCGAAGTTCACGGCCGGCCATTTCAGATCAAACAACTCGCCGCGCCTCATGCCCGTATTCAGGGACACCAGCACCATTGGCTTCAAATGATCCGTGTACGGAATCTGCAGCAGGCTTGCCAACTGCTTTTTCCCTCGATCTGCGCGCCACTTGTTCGCCGTCTCGCGCTCGGTGCGCGCCTCATCCTGGCGGGCGTCCAGCGCCTTCCGCAGGCGCTTAGCCTCTTCTGTGCTTAGGTACCGGATAATCCCGTTGGAGTCGACCTTGAGCTGTTTCAGCTTGGCCAGGGGGTGATCCGCGATGTAATCCCACTCTACTGCGCGACTGAATACCCCGCTAATGGAGCCCATTTTGCGGTTCACCGTTGAAGCCTTGTTGCCGGCCTGCATCCATCCGGTACGGATCTGCTCCAGATCTCGACCGGTGATGTCGCCCAGGCGCCGAGACATGATCGCTTCGAAATTGTTGTCGAGCGTGTGCAAGGTCTTTTCATGGCCTTTGTGGTGGGCCTTGAACCACGGCATATAGGTGTCGTCGATGAATTCACGCAGAGACGGTAGGGCGATGCCCTTTCGGCCCTGGGCGACTGCCAGGGGCTCGCCGTGGGCGTGCGCGTCGGCAAGATATTGGGCGGCCTCGGTTCGGGCTTGATCAAGCGTTAGGACGCCAACGCGCCCCAGGGTTGCGTTCTTATTGCGCCCCCAGGTGACCATGTACGACTTGTGTCCGCTGGGCAGCACGCGGATGAAGAAACCCGGTTGCACGGTGTCATGCACGCGGTATGCTTTCGGCTCGGCGGCCAGGCTGCCGATCAGCTTTTGAGTGATTTTGGTTTTCAAGGGCTCGACCGTGACAGCAGGGTGACAGCAAAAAACACTATACCGTTGTGTTCCGCTGTACTCAATGGAACTAAAAGCCCTTTATTTACAGGTGCGGCCCTTTGTTTGCTGGCTCTATTTTGACCCTCCTAAGGGGAAGGTTGGCCGTTCGAACCGGCCCTGGGACACCATCTCTGTAAAGCTTTCCCCTCTTGGTATTCGCCTGTCTCAACAAGCAGTCATTCTCGTTCCTCGCTTGTGCAGGTCTCAGCCGCGCTTATTTCGGTTGCGACCCAGGTGCATTTGTGTGGGTAGGGGATAATTCACGCCCCTAGGCTGTGCGCTCCTTCTATATAGAAGAGGCGGTGAGGCACTTTGGTTTTTATGGGGTAAGTAAGTGTTTCGCTTTTTTCAAGATAAGGGGGTTGACGTTCATGGCGATCCCTGTAGAATTCGCCTCCCGCTTACGAGAGATCGCAAGCGCAAGTGGTTGAAGTTGTTGAAGAAATCTTCGAAAACTTCTGAAAATAACCACTTGACAGC
>NZ_NKRF01000091.1:0-47984 GCF_003408955.1 Pseudomonas sp. GL93 | reverse complement strand
ACAGTGTAAGCGTCGGCAAGTGGACGCACAGGAGACGTGGTTCCTGCGGGCGGACCAAACAATACAAATACCAGCAGTCCAAAGGGGGAGGCTGCTGTCCGTGGAATAGCGGTGGCCCAGCCAATTGAAGGGGACTCCCCCCCCCCGACCGCAGCCAAGCCAGCTCCCACAGTTTGATTGCATTTCAACCTAGCAGCTGATTCGGCTGCGTCACTCCCCTTTTCAGCTTTCCCGGCTGAGCCGCCCTACTGTTTCAGCCGGGATCCTCCCCGCACAACGCACAAAATAGCGCTACAAGATCCCCCCATGGACCCGTGCCCCCATGCAAACCACCAACACCGTCCTGATGATCCGCCCGGCGCGCTTTGCCTTCAACCCGGATACCGCGATCAACAACCGTTTCCAACGCCCGCCGCTGGACCCGCTCAGTGCACAGCACAAAGCGCTGGAGGAGTTCGACGGTTATGTCGAGACCTTGCGCCAGCACGGCGTGGAGGTACTGGTGGTGCAGGACACGCCGGCGCCCCACACGCCCGACTCGATCTTCCCCAACAACTGGTGGAGCAGCCATGCCGACGGCAGCCTGGTGCTCTACCCCATGGAAGGCCAGAACCGCCGACTGGAGCGCAACAAGGGCGTGCTGCAAGTCTTGGAGCAACGTTTTGCGATCAGCGCCACCATCGACCTCAGCCACCTGGAACAACAGAACATCTTCCTGGAAGGCACCGGCAGCATGGTGCTCGACCGCCAGCACCGCATCAGCTACGCCTGCCATTCGGGGCGCACCCACCACGCGGCCCTGCGCCAGTTTGCCGAACGCCTCGACTACCAACTCTGTGTGTTCCATGCCCTGGACCGTCACCAGGCCCCCATCTACCACAGTAACGTGATGATGAGCGTGGGCCGCGACCTCGCGGTAGTGTGCCTGCAGGCCCTGCCCGACGACAGAGAGCGTCTGGCCCTGGAACGCTCTCTGCGTGACACCGGCAAGGACATCCTCAGCCTCGACTTCGACCAGCTGGAAGCCTTCGCCGGCAACATGCTGGAAGTCCACGACCGGGACGGCCAGCCGTTGCTGGTGATGTCCGCCAGTGCCTGGGGTGCCCTGCATCCGACGCAGCGTCAGCATGTGGAGCGCCATACGCGGCCGGTGGTGGTGAATATCGACAACATCGAACGCATCGGCGGCGGCAGTGCCCGCTGCATGCTGGCCGAAGTGCATCTGCCGGCCCGTCCCTCATTTCAATAAGGAGTCTTGCCATGACCCGTTATATCGACGTCAACGACCTCAGCTACCTGGTTTCGCAAAAAGGCCTGCAAACCTGCATCACCGAGATGGCCGACTACATTCGCGCTGACTACCTGCGCTGGCAGGATTTCGAAAAATGCGCGCGCCTGGCCAACCATTCACCGGATGGCGTGATCGAGCTGATGCCGGTGTCCGACGCCTCGCTGTACGCCTTCAAGTACGTCAACGGCCACCCGAAAAACACCCTCGCCGGCATGCTCACCGTGATGGCGTTCGGTGCCTTGGGCGACGTCGACACCGGCAAGCCGGTGCTGCTGGCGGAAATGACCCTCACCACCGCCATCCGCACCGCCGCCACCTCGGCCCTGGTCGCCCGCTACCTGGCCCGCGCCAACAGCCGCAGCATGGCGCTGATCGGCAACGGCTGCCAGAGCGAATTCCAGGCACTGGCCTTCCACGCCATGCTTGGCATTACTGAAATCCGCCTGTTCGACATCGACCCCCAGGCCACCGCCAAGCTCGCCGCCAACCTCAAGGCGTTCCCGGCGATCAAGGTGATCCTGGCCGCCAGCGTCGCCGAGGCGGTCAAAGGCGCGGACATTGTCACCACTGTGACTGCGGACAAAGCCTACGCCACCATCCTGACTGACGAGATGATCGAGCCAGGCATGCACCTCAATGCCGTGGGCGGTGACTGCCCGGGCAAGACCGAGCTGGACCGCCGCATCGTCGAGCGCGCCCGGGTGATCGTCGAGTACGAACCGCAAAGCCGCATCGAAGGCGAAATCCAGCATATGCCGGAAGATTCGCCGGTCACCGAGCTGTGGCAAGTGATCAACGGCCAACAGCCGGGCCGCGAAAATGACCGCCAAATTACCCTGTTCGACTCGGTGGGTTTCGCCATCGAAGACTACTCGGCCCTGCGCTATGTACTGGACGTGGCCAAGGCGTTGGAAGTGGGCAGTGAGCTGGAGCTGGTGCCAGACCTGGCCGACCCGAAAGACCTGTTTGCGCGCCTGGCCCAGCAACCGGTTGTACAGCACAAAAAGCGCGCCTGAAACCGCTCTGGCCTGCCGCTTTTCGCCCAGGGCAGGCCAGATTTTCACGGTTTGAAAGCCGATTTTGCCGGTGTCACAGCCGTTTCCGCTGCATTGCTCGTTTTAACAGCGCAATTTGCGCTTTGCACACCGGGTAAACGACACAAAAAACGCACCATCATGAAGCATTCTCTGCTCCCAGTTATTCACTGCCCCTGACATCAATTACAAAATATAGGGACCGACACATGACTCCTCTGCGATCACTCTTCGCTGCGTTGCTGTTGCCACTGTGCGCCACTGCCGCCCACGCCCAGGACTGGAAAGAAATCCGGTTTGGCGTGTTCCCCGAATACCCGCCCTTCGAATCTGTCGCCGCCGATGGCAGCCTGCAAGGCTTCGATATCGAATTGGGCAACGCCATCTGCGCCAAGCTCGAAGTGAAATGCACCTGGGTGCACAACGAATTCGACGGCATGATCCCGGCCCTGCGTGCGCGCAAGTTCGACGCGATCATGTCCTCCATGGCCGTGACCCCGGCCCGCGAGAAAGTTATCGACTTCACCGACCGCCTGTTCCTCAGCCCCACCTCGGTGATCACCCGCAAAAACGCCACCTTCGGTGACACCCCCGAGTCGCTGAACGGCAAGCACGTTGGCGTGCTGCAAGGCTCGTTGCAGGAAGCCTATGCTCGCGCGCACCTGGCCAAGCTCGGTGCACAGATCAAGGCGTACCAGTCCCAGGAACAGAACTACGCCGACCTGCAGAACGGCCGCCTCGACGCCACCCTGACGGACAAGCTCGAAGCCCAGCTCAACTTCCTGTCCAAACCCGAAGGCGCCGACTTCAAGCCCGGCCCGGCCTTCAAGGCCCCGACCCTGCCGCTGGACATCGCCAGGGGCCTGCGCAAGAACGACCAGGCATTGCGTGAGCTGATCAACAAGGGCATCGCCGCCGTCCAGGCCGATGGCACCTACGCCCAGATCCAGAAGAAATACTTTGGCGATCAGGACATCTACAACGAGTAACCGGCAACCCGTGCCCCTGTGGGAGCGGGCTTGTTGTGGCGAGGGAGCTTGCTCCCGCTGGGGTGCGAAGCGCCCCCAAAAAGCCGGCTCCAGCTGCGCTGTCGAACGGGAGCAAGCTCCCTCGCCACAACAAGCCAGCTCCCACAGTAAATCCGTGCACTCCTTCGAGATCTTCCCCATGAACGACCTCCTCAACCTGCAAGGCTACGGCCCCATGCTGGCCCAGGGTGCCTGGATGACGCTCAAGCTGGCGTTCCTCGCCCTGGCCCTGAGCCTTACCCTGGGCCTGGTCGCCGCCGGCGCCAAACTCTCCAGCGCCAAATGGTTGCGCGTGCCGGCCACGCTTTACACCACGTTGATTCGTAGCGTGCCGGACCTGGTGCTGATCCTGCTGATCTTTTACAGCCTGCAACTGTGGCTCAACGACCTGACTGAAGCGTTCGGCTGGGACTACGTTGAAATCGACCCGTTTACCGCTGGGGTGATCACCCTGGGCTTTATCTACGGCGCGTATTTCACCGAAAACTTCCGGGGCGCGATCCTCAGTGTGCCGGCGGGCCAACTGGAAGCCGCCACCGCCTACGGCCTGAGCCGCTGGCAGCGCTTTCACCTGGTGCTGTTCCCGCAACTGATGCGCTTTGCCCTGCCGGGCCTTGGCAATAACTGGCTGGTGCTGCTCAAGTCCACGGCGCTGGTGTCGATCATCGGCCTGTCAGACCTGGTCAAGGCCGCGCAGAACGCCGGCAAGTCCACCAGCGAGCCGCTGTACTTCCTGATCCTCGCAGGCCTGGTGTATCTGGTGATTACCACCCTCTCCAATCGCATCTTCAAGCGCCTGGAACGGCGCTATAACCTGGGCATCAAGGGGATGGCGCGATGATCGAACTGTTCCAGCAATACGGCCTGGCCTACCTATTCAGCGATGGCAGCGGCCTGTCCGGTGTTGCCATGACCTTGTGGCTGTTCATTATCTCGGTGGTGCTCGGCTTTGGCCTGTCGATCCCCCTGGCGCTGGCACGCGTCTCAGAGCATTTCTGGCTGCGCTGGCCGGTGGAGGTCTACACCTACCTGTTCCGTGGCACGCCGCTGTATATCCAACTGCTGATTTGCTACACCGGGCTGTACAGCCTGGAGGTGGTGCAGGACAACGCCCTGCTCAACCAGTTTTTCCGCAATGCGCTGAACTGCACGCTGTTGGCGTTTGTGCTCAACACCTGCGCCTACACCGTAGAAATTTTCGCTGGGGCAATCCGCAACATTCCCCATGGTGAGATCGAAGCGGCACGCGCCTATGGCCTGCACGGCTGGCGGCTGAACCTGTTTGTGATCGTGCCCGCCGCGTTGCGTCGCGCCCTGCCGGCCTACAGCAATGAAATGATCCTGATGCTGCACGCCACGTCGCTGGCGTTCACCGCCACCGTCGCCGACATCCTCAAGGTCGCCCGCGATGCCAACGCCGAGACGTTCCTGACCTTCCAGGCTTTCGGCATCGCCGCCCTGCTCTACATGCTGCTGTCCTTTGCACTGGTGGGCCTGTTCAGGCTGGCCGAACGTCGCTGGATGCGCTTTCTTGTTCCTACCCGAGGCTAACCCATGAATCAGTCCGCGCAGGCCCTGGCCGCTTATCCAATGGATGTACCCGTCGGCAAAACCGCCACGGCGGCCATCAAGCTGCAAGTCGAAGGTATCCATAAACGCTACGGCGAACACGAGGTGCTCAAGGGCGTGTCCCTCAACGCACGCCAGGGCGATGTGATCAGCTTGATCGGCGCCAGCGGCTCGGGCAAAAGCACGATGCTGCGGTGCATCAACTTTCTGGAACAGCCTGACGCCGGGGTGATCACCCTGGACGGCATCAGCATCGAAATGCAACCAGGCCGCGCCGGCACCCGTGCGCCGCACCAGGCGCAACTGCAAAACCTGCGCACGCGCCTGGCCATGGTGTTCCAGCACTTCAACCTGTGGAGCCACATGACCGTGCTGGAAAACATCACCATGGCCCCGCGCCGGGTGCTGAACGTGAGCGCCGCCGAAGCCGAGAAGCGTGCGCGGCTGTACCTGAACAAGGTCGGCCTGCCGAGCCGCGTGGCGGACCAGTACCCGGCGTTCCTGTCCGGTGGCCAGCAGCAGCGCGTGGCCATTGCGCGCGCGCTGGCAATGGAACCGGAGATTATCCTGTTTGATGAACCCACCTCGGCCCTGGACCCGGAACTTGTAGGAGAAGTCCTCAAAGTCATACAGACGTTGGCCGAGGAAGGTCGTACCATGCTGATGGTCACCCACGAAATGGGCTTTGCCCGCCAGGTGTCCAGCCAAGTGCTGTTCCTGCACCAGGGCCGAGTCGAAGAACACGGCGGCGCCGAGATCCTCGACCATCCCACCAGCGAACGCTTGCAGCAATTTCTTTCCAACCGTTTGAAGTGAACTCATGGATACCAAGGCCAACGGACCCCATTCTTCCCCTACGCTGGATCGCATCGACGAAGCGATCATCGACGTACTCAGGCATCAGGGGCGTATCACCTACGAAAAGCTCTCGTCACTGGTGCACCTCACCCCCAGGCCCTGCCTGGAACGGGTGCGCAAGCTGGAGCGACGCGGGGTGATCCGTGGGTATGGGGCGATCATCGATGTGCAGATGGTCTCACCGGGGCTGTCACTGCTGGTGCTGGTGGCCTTGTCCAACCAAAGCGGGCGCTCGGCGCAAAAGGCCTTCGAAGCCTGCGTAAAAGCCTGCCCGCAGGTGTTCGAATGCCAGCTGATCAGCGGGCCGTTCGACTACAGCCTGCGCATGCGCTGCCGGGATATGGAACATTACCGAGTGCTGACGGAGATCTGGTTGAACAATGACGAGTTGCACATTGATAAGTTAGTGGCGCATCCGGAGTTGGCAGTAGTGAAGAACACTGCGACCGAACTGGCCTGATACCCACTCCCCCAGGCTGCGAAAAGCAAATGTGGGAGCTGGCTTGCCTGCGATAGCGGTGCATCAGTCACCCCACATCTGACTGGTCGACCGCTATCGCAGGCAAGCCAGCTCCCACATTGACCGGGTTTGCAATTCTTTTGCCTGGCTTGGCCCCCACCAGCTTCGCCTGCCCATCCTTCTGCTTGCCCGTACGCGCCTCGCTGATCAACCCCGGGATCAACTTGCCCTCGGGCAAATTCTTCCAGAAGCGGCTGGGCAAATGCCCTTCCATCACTTTGGGGTTCAGCCGCGCCGGGTTGAAGATGTGGCTGTAGTAGGTCAGCCACATGGCGCTGTGGGGATCTTCGACATTCTGTGCCAGTTGCTGCCAGGCCTCGGGGCACTGGCGCTGATGAATCAGTTGCTCGCCGTCGTAATACACCCCGTCCAGGGGCGTGGCGATCATCCAGCGATGGCGGCCCATGCGCCCGATGAAATGCTCGCTGGCGCTCTTGAGAATGTCATGGGCCGGCTCATGCCAGGCCACGTACTCCGGCAGTGCCGACCCGGCCTCGACCGGCAGCGCGATGAAGCGCACAAACGCGTGCAAGTGGTGGGCTTCCCGGCTGACTTGCTTGATGCGCCGCTGCAATTCGCTGCCAAGCTTGTCCCCCGCGAGCATGGCCGTGCGATCACCGTGGCTGACCCGCCACAGCACTTCATACAGCAGGCTCCAGCGCTGATCACCGTGATAACAGGCAGCGGACTCCAGCAATTGCAACAACGCCTTGGGTATGCGCGCCTGAAACGGCCCCATCCCTGGTGGGATAGGTTCATCGGTAGCAAATAGGTCCGCCGCCTGCACCTCGCCCCAGCTGACCTGGCTGGGGTCGACCTGATGGCTGAGCAACCAGCGTGCCTGTTCGCGCCAAGTGCTGAAAAGGTTGTCGCACTCCAGGCTGATCATCCCCACAGCCCCATCTGTTGCGGCTGCGGACGGTCACGCAGTTGTTCGCGCAGCAACACACTGGTGCTGTCGGCCTGTTGCGGGTGGTAGTCGCTGGTGATGAAAAACGGCTTGGCCTTGGCCAGCACGCAACGCATGCGCGCCAGGTCTTCGAAGCGGATCTTGCGTTCACGGCGCAGGTCGACCAGCCGCTGGGTGGTGCGCAGGCCGATGCCGGGGATACGTGCGATCAGGGTCGGCTCGGCGCGGTTCAAGTCCAGGGGGAACACCTCGCGATGCTCCAGGGCCCAGGCCAGCTTGGGGTCGATATCCAGTGCCAGGTCACCGGGGCCGGCGAACAGCTCATTGGCGCTGAAACCGTAGCTGCGCAACAGGAAATCGGCCTGGTACAAGCGGTGCTCGCGCATCAGCGGCGGCGCGGCCAAGGGTACGCTTTTCGGGCTGTTGGGGATGGGGCTGAACGCCGAGTAATACACACGGCGCAGCTTGAAATTACCGTACAACGCCTCGGCACCGTGCAGGATGGTGCTGTCGTCGGTGTCGTCGGCGCCGACGATCATCTGCGTGCTCTGCCCGGCCGGGGCGAAACGTGGCGCGCGGGGTTCGTTGAGCACCGTCTGTTCGCCGGTGTAGATGGTCTGCATGGCCTGCTTGATCGAGCCGATCTGCTTCTCGGGCGCCAGGGTTTGCAGGCTGGCGTCGGTGGGCAGTTCGATATTCACGCTGAGGCGATCGGCATAACGGCCAGCCTCGGCGATCAGGGCCGGGTCGGCATCGGGGATGGTCTTGAGGTGGATATAACCGCGAAAGTCATGCTCTTCGCGCAGCAACTTGGCGACCCGTACCAGTTGCTCCATGGTGTAGTCCGACGAACGGATGATGCCGGAACTGAGGAACAGCCCGCTGACGCAATTGCGCTTGTAGAAATCCAGCGTCAGGGTGACCACCTCCTCCGGGCTGAAGCGCGCACGGGGCACGTCGCTAGAGCGGCGGTTGACGCAGTATTGGCAGTCGTAGAGGCAGAAGTTGGTGAGCAACACCTTGAGCAATGACACACAACGGCCATCAGGCGTGTAGCTGTGGCAGATGCCCATGCCATTGGTGGAACCCAGCCCCGCCTTGCCCTCGGAACTGCGCTTGGGCGCGCCACTGCTGGCGCAGGACGCGTCGTACTTGGCGGCGTCGGCGAGGATGCTGAGTTTTTCGATCAACTGCATGGAGGGCTACCGATACTGGTTTTTTGTACAGTACCAATAGCCACACTTTGTCACAAGTGCCGTCTGTAGGAGCGAGCTTGCTCGCGAAGAACGCAAGAGCGCCGCGTTAATCCAGAGAGGGCGCGTTATCGTTGACGCTCTTCGCGAGCAAGCTCGCTCCTACAGAGAGGCAGGTCAGCTGGCGGTTGCCAGGAGCAGATCCTGCACCGAACGCGCCTTGCCGCGGTGATGGTCCAGCGCATACAACGACGCCGCAATCTCATCGGCCCGAATCGGCAGCACCGACAGCAAGGTATCGCTCAAGCCATGGCTGGCCTGGCTGAAGCCCTGGATGTAAATGCCAGCTTTGCAGCGCTCGTCGGTGACGATGCGGTAGTCGCGGGCCACCTCAAAGTCGCCCATGTAGGCCTCCAGCGGCGCCAACAGTTCCCGGTGCATCTGGCGCTCGTAGCCGGTGGCCAGAATTACCGCGTCGTAATGGTTGAGGCTGGTTTCGTCAGTGGCGGTATTTCGCAGGGCCAATTCGATGCCCAGCGGGCCAGGGGGGGCTTTCTCCACCACGGTCAGCGTGCGGAACGCCTGGCGGGCGATGCCGGAGACTTTCTGGCGGTAGAAAATTCCGTAGATACGCTCGATCAGGTCCAGGTCCACCACCGAGTAGTTGGTGTTCTGGTACTCGGCGACCAAACGCTCACGCTCGGCACCGACTTGCTGGAACACCAGGTCAGTAAAGGCCGGCGAGAACACTTCGTTGACGAACGGGCTATCGTCGGCCGGCTTGAGCGCCGAGCCGCGCAGGATCATGTCGACCTGCACCGACGGGAAACTGTCATTGAGGTCGATAAAAGCTTCGGCTGCGCTCTGGCCACCGCCGATCACGGCGATGCGCATCGGCTTGCCGTCTACGCACGGCTGGTTGGCCATGCGCTCCAGGTACTGGGAATGGTGAAACACCCGGCTATCGCCCTTGAGCGTCTTGAATGCCTCGGGGATGCGCGGCGTACCACCGGCACTGACCACCACCGAACGGGTGGTGCGCACATGCTGCTCGCCCTGGGCATCACGGGAGATCACGCGCAGCGCCTCGACCTGTTGCTGATGCAGGATCGGCTCGATGGCCAGCACTTCTTCACCGTAGTTGGCCTGGGCCTGGAACTGCCCCGCCACCCAGCGCAGGTAGTCGTTGTACTCCATGCGGCAGGGATAGAAGGTGCCCAGGTTGATGAAGTCCACCAGGCGGTCGTGGGCCTTGAGGTAGTTGACGAAGGAGTACGGGCTGGTGGGGTTGCGCAGGGTCACCAAGTCCTTGAGGAAGGAAATCTGCAGTTCGCTCTGGGTCACCAGGGTATTGCCGTGCCAGCGGTAGTCGGCTTGTTTGTCGAGAAACAGCACGTCCAGCTTGCCCTGGGCCTTTTCACGCTCCTGCAGGGCGATGGCCAGCGCCAGGTTCGAAGGGCCGAAACCGATCCCGATCAGGTCATGAACCGCGGGCGAAGCAATTGCCTGTGTCATTCCAGTGTCCTCTGGATAAGCCCCATGGCGGTGGGGCGGGAATACCTTCATGGCCTGAACAACAGGCCGTGTGTTGATAGGAAACGAGGACAGTGAAATAAAATTTAACTAACCAGTGATCAGTGCGCTTCCCACTCGCGCATGCGCACCCGGCAGTGCTTCATCGCATTGACGATGTGTTTTTCCACCAGGCTGCGGGAAATGTTCAGGCGTTCAGCGATTTGCAGGTGGGACAGGCCTTCGAGTTTGCGCAACAGGAAACTGTCGCGACAGGCCGCCGGCAACTCGGCCAGGGCGCGTTCGAGCATCTCCAGGCGCTGGCCCTGGTCATGGCTGGCGTGGGGTGAACAGGCGGCGAAGCGCTCTTCGCTGTCCAGCACCTCCAGGGGCTCGGCCTGGCGCACGGCATTGCGCCGATGGCCGTCGATCACCAGGTTCAAGGCGGTGCGGTACAGGAAGGCGCGGGGTTGTTCGATCGGGGTGTCGCTTGCGCGCTCGAGCACCCGCACATAAGCGTCATGCACCACATCTTCGGCCACCTGACGGTTGCCCAGCTTGGCGTTGAGGAAACACACCAGCTCGCGATAGTAGTTTTCCAACATGACTCCTGGCCCCACGGCCTTGGTACAAACAACGCTTGCCCCGCTGTAGGAGCGAGCTTGCTCGCGAAAAACCCAAAAGCGCATCCCCTTACCTGGATGCGCTCGCAATCATTGACGGTTTTGCCATCACCGATGATGGCAGTTTGAGTGTGTGCAATTTATAGTAATTCTCATCTACTTTTAAAGAACTCTCTCATCAGCGGTCGATTTTTTTCTCCAGCTGAGCTGTAACTACTTATGTAACAGCCTAAATTCCGGAGCATTTTCCTCGTTTACCTGTCAGCTCTGCGCGACTGCGCCCCGAACTTTCCTGGCTGGAAGCTACCCATGAAACGCCCTCGACCTGCCCGACGCGCCCTGCTTGTGGTGGCGTGCCTGATTCCCATCGTTGCGTTTGCCACCTGGCAGGGCCTGACGCCGGGTCGCGACGCCCTGGCCACCGTTACTGTGACCCGCGCCGACATCGAAAACAGCGTCACCGCCCTGGGCACCCTGCAACCGCGGCGCTACGTGGACGTCGGCGCCCAGGCCTCCGGGCAGATCCGCAAGATCCACGTCGAGGCCGGTGACCAGGTCCAGGAAGGCCAATTGCTGGTGGAGATCGACCCCGCCACGCAAAAAGCCAAGCTCGACGCCAGCCGCTATGCCATCGAAAACCTGCAGGCCCAGTTGCAGGAGCAGAAAGCCCAGCACGCACTGGCCCGTCAGAAGTACCAGCGCCAGCAGCGCCTGAGTGCCGGCAACGCCACCCGCGAAGAAGACGTGCAGACCGCCAAGGCAGAACTGCGCGCGACCCAGGCGCGGGTCGAGATGTTCCAGGCACAGATCCGCCAGGCCCAGGCCAGCCTGCGCAGCGATGAAGCCGAGTTGGGCTACACGCGCATCTACGCGCCGATGACCGGCACCGTGGTGGCCGTGGACGCGCGCGTCGGCCAGACCCTCAACGCGCAACAGCAAACCCCGCTGATCCTGCGCATCGCCAAGCTGTCGCCCATGACGGTGTGGGCGGAGGTCTCCGAAGCCGACATCGGCCATGTCAAACCCGGCATGAGCGCGTATTTCACCACCCTGAGCGGTGGCAGCCGGCGCTGGACCAGCACCGTGCGCCAGATCCTGCCGATCCCGCCCAAACCCTTGAACGAAACCCAGGGCAACGGCAGCCCGAGCAGCACCAGCAAGAGCGGCACAGGCCGAGTGGTGCTGTACACGGTGCTGCTGGACGTAGACAACGCCGACAACGCGCTGATGGCCGAGATGACCACCCAGGTCTTTTTCGTCGCCAGCCAGGTCAAGGACGCCCTCACCGTACCCGTCGCCGCCTTGCAAAGCGTGCCCGGCTCCGCAGCGCAAATCGCCCGGGTGGTGGCCAAAAACGGTGCCATCGAAGACCGCGAAGTGCGCCTGGGCATCAGCGACCGCCTGCGCGTCGAAGTGCTCGGGGGGCTGAACGAGGGCGACCACCTGTTGATCGGCCCGGCTGATAGCAATGGGGGCTGACTTGACCACGCCCCTGATTGAACTCAAAGGCATCCGCAAATCCTACGGCGGCGGCGACAGCCCGCAGGTCGATGTGTTGCGCGGCATTGACCTGTCGATCCATGCCGGCGAGTTCGTCGCCATTGTCGGCGCGTCGGGCTCGGGCAAGTCGACGCTGATGAACATCCTCGGCTGCCTCGACCGCCCCACCGAGGGTGATTACCTGTTCGCCGGGGAAAACGTCGCCCACCTGGGTAGCGACGAATTGGCCTGGCTACGCCGCGAAGCCTTCGGTTTTGTGTTCCAGGGCTACCACTTGATTCCGTCAGGCTCTGCCCAGGAAAACGTCGAGATGCCGGCGATCTATGCCGGCGTCAGCGCCGCCGAACGTCATGCCCGCGCCAGCGCCCTGCTCACCCGCCTGGGCCTGGCCGAGCGCACCGGCAATCGGCCGCACCAATTGTCCGGTGGGCAACAGCAACGGGTGTCCATCGCCCGCGCCCTGATGAACGGCGGCCATATCATCCTCGCCGACGAACCCACCGGCGCCCTCGATAGCCACAGCGGTGCCGAGGTCATGGCCTTGCTCGACGAACTGGCGAGCCAGGGCCATGTGGTCATCCTGATTACCCACGACCGTGAAGTGGCGGCGCGGGCCAACCGCATCATCGAGATTCGCGACGGCCAGATCATCAGCGATTCGGCTGACACCCGTGCGGCCACACCCAGCGTGGCGGCCGGCGCCTTGCACGCCGTGGACCTGCGCCAACGCCTGGCCGACGGTGCCGAGCACAATGGTGCCTGGAAAGCTGAATTGCTGGATGCGGTACAAGCCGCTTGGCGGGTGATGTGGATCAACCGTTTCCGCACGGCGCTGACGCTGTTGGGCATTATCATCGGCGTCGCGTCGGTGGTGGTGATGCTGGCGGTGGGCGAAGGCAGCAAGCGCCAGGTCATGGCGCAGATGGGCGCGTTCGGCTCCAATATCATTTACCTCAGCGGGTCTTCGCCCAACCCGCGTACGCCGCTGGGTATCGTGTCCCTCAACGATGTCGCCGCCCTGGCGACGCTGCCTCAGGTCAAGCGCATCATGCCGGTCAACGGCACCGACGCGGGTGTGCGCTTCGGCAACGTCGACTATATGGCTTACGTGGGGGGCAACGACACCAACTTCCCCGAGATCTTCAACTGGCCGGTGGTCGAGGGCAGCTACTTCACCGAGGCCGACGAACGCGCCGCTGCCACGGTCGCTGTGATCGGCGCGCGCATCCGCCAAAAATTGTTCAAGGGCGTGGCCAACCCTATCGGCCAGTACATCCTGATCGAGAACGTGCCCTTCCAGGTGGTCGGCGTGCTCGCGGAAAAAGGTTCCAGCTCCGGCAACAAGGACAGTGACGACCGTGTCGCCATTCCCTACAGCGCCGCCAGTGTCCGCCTGTTCGGCAGCTACAACCCCGAATACGTGGCGATTGCCACCACCGATGCGCGCAAGGTGCATGAAGCCGAACGCGCCATCGACCAGTTGATGCTGAAGCTGCACAACGGCAAGCGCGACTACGAGCTGACCAACAATGCCGCGATGATTCAGGCCGAAGCACGAACCCAGAACACCCTGTCGCTGATGCTCGGCTCGATTGCGGCGATTTCCCTGCTGGTGGGCGGCATCGGCGTGATGAATATCATGTTGATGACCGTGCGCGAACGCACCCGTGAAATCGGCATCCGCATGGCCACCGGCGCACGCCAGCGCGACATCCTGCGCCAGTTCCTTACCGAGGCGGTAATGCTCTCGGTGGTCGGTGGCCTGTTCGGTATTGCCCTGGCATTGCTGGTGGGCGGTGTGCTGGTGCTGGCCGAAGTGGCGGTGCAGTTTTCCCTGGTGGCGGTGCTCGGTGCGTTTGGTTGTGCGCTGGTCACCGGCGTCGTATTCGGCTTTATGCCGGCCCGTAAAGCTGCCCGGCTCGATCCGGTTAAGGCGTTGACCAGTGAATAAACGATCCATCACCCCGCCGTTGTCAGCGCTCAGCCTGTGCCTGTTGCTCACGGCCTGCGGCGCTAACCCGCCGGTCATCGACAGCGGCCTCCCCGCGCCCGCCGCCTGGCACTATGCCGAGCGCGAAGCGACCCAAGCCATCAACCAGCGCTGGTGGACGCAGTTTGGCAGCCCGGCGTTGAACCGCCTGATCGACCAGGCCCGTCGTGACAGTTTCGACGTGGCGGCCGCCATGGCGCGTGTCCGTCAGGCCCAGGCCACAGCAGTGATTGCCGGCGCACCGTTGCTGCCGGAGCTGAAGTTCAACCTCGCCGCCAGCCGTCAAAGACTGTTGCGGGGCAGCGGCAACTCGGACCTGGACGCCACTGAGAGCAATAAGACCGTCAACAACTACGCCGCCAACCTCACGGCCAGCTACGAAATCGACTTCTGGGGTGGCCGCGCCGCTGCGCGTGACAGTGCAGTGCATAGCCTGCAGGCCAGTGAGTACGATCAGGCCAACGTGGAACTGACCCTGCTCAGCAACGTCGCCGACCGCTACGCGCAAACCCTGGCCGCACGCCAGCGCCTGCAGATTGCCGAGCTCAACCTGGCGAATGCGCGCAATGTGCTGAACCTGGTGCAGACCCGCTACGACGCAGGTTCCGCCACGGCTCTGGAACTGGCACAACAGAAAAGCCTGGTGGCCGGTCAGCAACGGCAACTGCCGCTGATCGAGCAATCGGCCGAAGAATCGCAGATCACCCTCGCTGCCCTGCTCGGCCAGCCTGTGCAAGCCCTGGAGCTAGGCACAGAACCCTTTCAGGCACTGACCTGGCCAAGTATCGGGCCCGGCGTGCCCAGCCAGTTATTGAGCCGGCGCCCCGACCTCGCCCAGGCCGAGGCCCAGTTGGCGGCCGCCAGTGCCGACGTCACGGTGGCCCGTGCGGCCATGCTGCCGACGGTGACACTGGGTGCGACCCTCGGTTCGGGCGCGTCCAAGGCCGAAGACATCCTGCGCAGTCCCTTCTACACCCTGACCTCGGGCCTGATGGCGCCGATCTTCAACAATGGCCGGCTGAGCGCCGAGCGCGACAAGGCTCGGGCACGCCAGGATGAACTGCTGCAAACCTACCGTGGGGCGATCATCAACGGCTTTGCCGATGTGGAAAAAGCCCTCAGCAGCATCACCCGCCTGGACCAGCAACGCCAGTGGCAGGCCGAGGAGCTGCAACAGGCGCAGACCGCCTTCCAGATTGCCCAAAGCCGCTATGAAGCCGGCGCCGAAGACCTGCTCACGGTACTGCAAACCCAGCGCACCCTGTACGACGCCCAGGACCAGAACGTGCTACTGCGCCTGTCGCGCCTGCAAGCCAGCATCGCCCTGTACAAGGCATTGGGCGGTGGCTGGAACACCGATATCTGATAAACGAAACTCATATTTCATACACGAGCTGTTTCTTCACCTTACATTTTCCACCCCAAGGTCCTTGGTAAAAAAGCCGTTATCACACGGATGCCCGGGACCTCATGATGAAACCCAGCGCTTTTGTAAACGGTCTGGTCTGCATCGGCTTTTGGCTGATACCAAACCTGGCGTTGGCCGAGCCCTTGATCGCCCCCACCGCGATCGACTGGTTGCTGGACTGCCCACTCACTGCAACAGCGCGCCTGGACCCCGAAGTGGTTGGCCGTACCCAATGCGGCCTGGTCAGCGTGCCCCGCGACCATGCCGCCCCCCAGCGTGGCCGTATTCGTCTGAGCGTGACACGGGTAGGCGCACGGCAGCCGCTCAACCGTGAAGGCGTGGTGTTTATCCAGGCCGGCGACCCCCAGCGGGTCAAAGACGCCCCTTTCGTCCTTCACTTGGCCAGCCGCTGGGAGTCGCTTGCCACCACCGCCTATCGCACCCTGGTCGACCGCTACGACGTGATAGAGCTGAGCACCCGCGACCTGCGCCAGGGCAATGCCGTGGAACAGGCCGCGCGGGACAGGGAGTACGTGCGCGGGCAACTGGGCGGGGCGCGCCTCAACTCCCTGGGCAACGCCGCGGCCCCCCGCCTGGGCAGCCGCTATGGCACGCTGTTTCCCGAGCGCGTCGGGCGCATGGTGCTGATCAATACCGAACCTGGCGAAGCGCTCGCCGCCGGTGTCGAGCAGCTCTTGCTCAAGGAGTCGGCACACGCAGGCGCTGACGGTTGTGTGAGCCGCTGGCTAGGCGATTTCCTCGCTTATGGCAAACAGCCGCCGGCGTCCGCACGCTGCCTGGACTCGGGCGCCTGGGAATAACCTGCACATTTACGACCCCTATTCACCGAAAACGACCCCTTGCGTTGACGCACCTGCCCAATCGTTATTAAGTGCTATTTATCCGCATTAATACGATAAATCACCGCCATGCTGAGTCGCCAGTTACGCCGCAAACGCCAGAAGCTTTCCGATGTGATTGTCGAGTCGGTCAAGCGCTCGATCGTCACCGACGCCTTGAAGCCCGGCGACCGCCTGCCCACCGAGCGCGAGCTGATGGAAAGCTTCCAGTGCTCCAAGGGCTCGGCGCGCGAAGCGCTCAAAGCGTTGGAGGTCGAAGGCTTGGTGAGCACGCGCACCGGCCCCAGCGGCGGGGCCTACTTGAACCAGGCCGGCACTGAACCTGCCAGCCGCGCCTTGCGCAATTACCTGCACTTCCAGCACCTGGACGGCGAGCAGGTCTACCAAATGCGCAAGGTCATCGAAGTGGAACTGGCAGTGTCAGTGCTCGGGCGTTTGAGCGAAGACGATTACCTGGCCCTGCAAGCCAACGTGGATTTTTGCAGCGCCCCCGAAGACAGCGAAGCCGGCCAGCGCGAACAGCGCCTGGCGGAACTGGAGTTCCACAACCTGCTGGCCCGGGCCTGCCCCAACCCGCTGCTGAGCTTCATGGCGCAGTTTCTCAATGACTTGCTGCGCGACCTGGTGGTGCTGAAAAAGGCCTACAAGCCCAAGCGCAAGCAGTTCGACGCGGCCAACCTCGACTATCACAGGCAACTGCTGATCGCCTTTCGCGCCGGGGATGAAAGCGCGGTGCGCAGCTTGATGCATGAACACATGTGCGATGCCGAACACCATATGACCGCGCTGGAAGGCCAGGTCAGCCCGCATTTCCTCTTGGAGTTCGACCACTCTTAAACACACCAACAATCCAATGTGGGAACCCGATCAATGTGGGAGCTGGCTTGCCTGCGATAGCATCGACTCGGCCCCCCTGTGACACCGAGGCGCCGGCATCGCAGGCAAGCCAGCTCCCACATCCAATAACAAGCCTGCCCACAGGCCCTTGCTCCACCGTATCGCCCTTGCCGCTCCTGCCAATAACTAAACCAGGGAGTCACCCCATGCAGCGTCGTACGTTATTGAAAGCCAGCCTCACCGCGGCCGCCGCCCTCAGCCTTCCGCTGAGCGTGCGTTCGGCATTCGCCGCCGAGCCCTTTACCTTTTACGGCCTCAAGTCCATGTCTGGCGCCTTTGCCAGCTATGGCAAATTTGCCGACATGGGTTCACGCCTGGCGGTGCAACAACACCCCGACTTGCTCGGCCGCCCGCTGAACTACAAGGTCATCGACACCGAAGGCAACGCCGGCAAGGCGGTGCGCAAGGTGCAAGAGGCCATCGCGCAGGACGGCGCACGGTTCTTCCAGGGGTGCACGCTGTCGTCTTCCGCCCTGGCGGTGGCCAAGGAAGTGGACAAAGTCGGCGGCGTGTTCATGACCCCGGTGGGCGCCGATGAAGTCACAGGCAAGGACTGCAACAAGGCGACCTTCCGCTGGTCGGTGCCCACCTACGGCGCGATCCGCGAAACCATGGTGCCGCTGATCAAGTTGCTGCCGGACGCCAAGCGCTGGTACACCATCACCCCGCAATACGTGTTCGGCGAAGCCTTGCTCGAAGGCGCCAAAAACGTGTTGAAGGAACATGGCCTGGAACACGTGGGCAACAGCTACCACTCGCTGCAGGAACAGGAATTCTCCGGCTACCTGACCAACGCCATTTCCACCAAGCCCGATGTGCTGGTGCTGCTCAACTTTGGCAGCCAATCGTCCAACACCCTGCGCCAGGCCGTGAACTTTGGCATCAAGGAGCGCATGAAGGTATTGCTGGTGTGGTCTGCCGGCCTGGATCAGTTCCAGGAACTGGGCAGCGATGTGCTCGAAGGCGTGTACCTGGGCGCGCAGTACTGGCACCAGGTCGACACCCCGCTCAATCGTGAGCTGGTCAAGCTGACCCAGGCCAAATACGGCATCAACCCCACCTACCCGCTGGCCGCCGACTACATCAGCACCAAAGTCATGCTCGACACCATCATCGCCACCGGCAGCTTCGACGGCCCGACCGTAGCCAAGGCCCTGCAAGGCTTGAGCTACGAAGGCCCGACCGGTAAAGAGTCGATCCGCGCCGGCGACCACCAGGTGATCAAGGATTACTACCTGCTGATCGGCAAGGCCAGCGGCGACATGGCCGACAAGGACGACCTGGCCAAAGTGCTCAGCGCTGGCCAGTCGTTCCCCGCAGTCGAGGCGACGGGCTGCACACTCGGCTGACCGCTTAACTATTGTCGCGCAGGGCCGCGCAAGCGGCCGCCTGCGGAGGGTGCCTGCATGCTTAATCTGTACCTGTTCCAGATCCTCAACGGCCTCGGGTTGGGGATGATCTACTTCCTGATCGCGGTGGGGCTGACGATCATTTTCGGCCTGCTCAACTTCGTCAACTTCGCCCACGGCGCGTTCTTCCTGCTCGGCGCCTACATCTGCTACACCGCGGTGAGCCTCACCGGCAGTTTCTGGCTGGCGTTGCTGATCGCGCCGTTGGTGGTGGCTGCGTTGGCCTGGGTGATTGAGCGCTTGTTGATCCAGCGTATCTACCACTTGCCGCATATGTTCCAGATTCTGGTGACCTTGGGAATCGCTCTGATCATCCAGGAAGCCAGCGTGATGATCTGGGGCCCGGTGGGCAAAAGCGTCGCCGTGCCGGAACTGTTGCGTGGCGTGCTGGTGGTGGGTGATTTTGTCTATCCGTACTACCGCCTGTTCCTCATCGTGTTTTCCGGGCTGGTGGGCTTGGGCCTGTGGCTGCTGCTGGAGCGCACGCGCTTCGGTGCCCTGGTGCGCGCCGGCAGTGAAAGCACCGAAACCGTCTCGCTGCTGGGCACCAATATTTTCCGCCTGTTCTCCATGACCTTCGCCCTCGGCGTCGCCCTGGCCGGTGTCGCCGGGGTGTTGTTCGCGCCCTTGCGCGGCGCCCAGCCCTTCGTCGGGCCGGAGATTCTCGGCATCGCCTTCGTGGTGGTGGTGATCGGCGGCATGGGCTCGTTCAGCGGTGCGCTGGTCGGCGGTTTGCTGGTGGGCGTGGTGCAAAGCCTGATGACCACACTCTGGCCCCAGGGTGCGAGCCTGATGATCTACGGCGCCATGGCCGTGGTGATCCTGGTGCGCCCCTACGGCCTGTTCGGGAGAGCCTGACATGAGCGAGAAAAACCCCCTGCCGTTTGCCAAGACCCAATCCAGAGCCATGTTGCTGTGGGTGTTGGCCGTGCTGATCGGCCTGCCATTGGTGTTGCCCTCGGCGACCCTGGCCACCGAGATCCTGATTTTTGCCATGGCCGCCCTGGCCTGCAACCTGCTGCTGGGCTACACCGGGCTGCTGTCCTTCGGCCAAGGCATCTTCTTTGGTGCCGGTGCTTATTGTGCGGCGCTGTTGATGATCCACCTGCAACTGGGCCTGTTCACCGCGTTGCTGGGCGCGGCGCTGGCCGGTGGCGTGCTGGCTTTGCTGGTGGGCGCCCTGGCGATTCGGCGCACGGGCATTTACTTCGTGATGCTCACGTTGGCGTTCAGCCAGATGGCCTACTTCGTCGCCTACACCTTGAGCGACTGGACAGGTGGCGACAACGGCCTGCTCAGCGTGCCACGTCCGGAAATTCGTGTGGGTGACACCGTGCTGCTGTCCCTGGCCGATGCCCGCGCCTTCTACGGTTTTGTCGCGGTGCTGTTCCTGCTGATTTTCATCGGCGCACGCCGGGTGATCGCCTCGCCGTTTGGCAGCACGCTGATGGCGATCCGCGAGAATGAAACCCGCGCCTCGGCCATCGGCTACGACACGCGTCACTTCAAGATCCTGGTGTTCGTGCTGTCGGGCGCGGTCACCGGGATAGCCGGGGCGCTGTACGCCATGCTGTTGCACTTTGTGCCGCTGTCGAATATCGACCTGGCGATGTCCGAGAACATCCTGATCATGACCATCGTCGGCGGCACCGGCTCGCTGTTCGGCTCACTGCTGGGCGCCGGTTCCATCGTGCTGCTGGGCGACTTCCTTTCCGACCTGTGGCCACGCTGGCTGATGCTGCTGGGGGTGATCCTGATCCTGGTGGTGATCTTCATGCGCGGCGGTTTGTGGGGCGGCTTGGCATCGCTGTTCGAAAAGCTGCGCGGCACGCGCAAAACCGCAGTCGTCGCCAAGGAGGACGGGCTATGAGTATCCTGCTGGAAACCCAAAACCTGGAGCTGGCCTACGGCGCGTTCCATGCGGTCAATGGCGTCAACCTCAAGGTTGAAGCCGGCACCATCCACACCATCATCGGCCCCAACGGTGCCGGCAAGACCAGCCTGTTCCACTGCCTCACGGGTGAGCGCCAGGCCACCGCCGGGGCGATCCATTTCGACGGCAAGAACCTGATGCGCAAGCCCGCCCACGGCCGCGTCGGCCTGGGCATGGCGCGCTCGTTCCAACTCACCAGCCTGTTCCAGAACCTCAGCGTGCGCGAGAACCTGCGCCTGGCCGCCCAGGGCCGCGACGGTGCCCGCGCCCTGAATTTCTGGCGTCGGGTAGACAGCCAGCGCGAGCACCTGGAGATGGCCGACCAGGTGCTGGAACGCCTGCAACTCACGGCCCGCGCCGACACCCTGGCCGGTGAGTTGTCCCACGGCCAGCAACGGGTGCTGGAGGTGGGCATGTCGATCTGCTCCAAACCCAAACTGTTGATGCTCGACGAGCCCACCTCGGGCATGGGCATCGACGATATTCCGATCATGACCCAACTGATCAGCGACCTTGGCCGCGACCACACGGTGCTGTTGATCGAACACAACATGAGCATCGTCATGTCCATCAGCCAACGCATCACGGTGATGAGCCATGGGCAGATCCTGGTGGAAGGCACGCCGGCGTTCGTGCGCGCCGATGAACGTGTGCGCACGGCCTATCTTGGGGAGGCTGCCTGATGCTGATCGTCGAGAATATCCATTCCTACTACGACAAAAGCCATGTGCTGGAAGGCGTGTCATTGACCGTCAACCCTGGCGAACTGGTGACCCTGCTGGGTCGCAATGGTGCCGGCAAGACCACCACTTTGCGCAGCATCCTGGGCATCATTTGCCCGCGCCAGGGCCAGATTCACTTCAACGGCCAGGCGCTGGTGGGGCAGAAAATCTTTGAAATCGCACGCCAGGGCTTGGCGCTGGTGCCGGAGAACCGTGGGATTTTCCGTCTGCTGACCGTTGAGGAAAACCTGCGCATCGCCGCCCGCAAGAACAGCCGCTGGCAGTTGGAAGACGTCTACGCCATGTTCCCGCGCCTCAAGGAGCGGCGCAAAAACGCCGGCCATGCGTTGTCCGGCGGCGAACAGCAAATGCTCGCCATCGCCCGCGCCCTGCTGAACGACCCCAAGCTGCTGATCCTCGACGAACCCACTGAAGGCCTGGCCCCGGTGATCGTTGACGAGCTGGTGAAGATCCTGCGCAAGGTCAAGGACGAGGGCCTGCCGGTGTTGCTGGTGGAACAGAACCTGATGGTCTGCGACAAGCTCGCCGACCGCCATTACGTGCTCGAACAGGGCCGCGTGGTGTACGAAGGCAGCGCCGCTGACTTCCGCGCCGACCCGACCATCAAAAACCGTTACCTGGCCTTGAGTGCCTGAGTGGAGATTCCTGATGAATAGTCTTGCGCAACCGCTCCAGAGCAATGCCCCGCTGATCAACCGCGACCGCTTGTGGCAGTCACTGATGGACCTGGCCCAGCTCGGCGCCACGGCCAAGGGCGGCGTGTGTCGCCTGGCCCTCACCGACCTGGACCGCCAGGCCCGCGACCTGTTTGTGCAGTGGTGCGAAGCCGCCGGGTGCAGCGTCAGTGTGGATGCCATCGGCAATATTTTCGCCCGGCGCCCTGGGCGCAACCCCGCCCTGCCCCCGGTCATGACCGGCAGCCATATCGACACCCAGCCCACCGGCGGCAAGTTCGACGGTTGCTACGGGGTGATGGCCGGGCTGGAAGTGATCCGCACACTCAATGACCTGCAAATCGAAACCCAGGCGCCCATCGAAGTGGTGGTGTGGACCAACGAAGAAGGCTCACGCTTCCCGCCGTGCATGATGGGCTCCGGGGTGTTTGCCGGGAAGTTCGACCTGCAGGAGACCCTCGACAAGCGCGACGACCAGGGCCTGTCGGTAGGCAGCGAACTGCAGCGCATCGGCTATGCCGGTGACCGTGCGGTGCTGGGCCATCCGGTAGGCGCGTATTTCGAAGCGCACATCGAGCAAGGCCCGGTGCTGGAAGACCAGGCCATTACCCTGGGCGTGGTGATGGGCTGCCTGGGCCAGAAATGGTTCGACCTGACCCTCACTGGCGTGGAGGCGCATGCGGGCCCGACGCCCATGCACCTGCGCAAGGATGCCCTGGTGGGCGCTGCCGAGGTGGTCAGCGCGGTCAACCGTATCGCCCATCAGCATCAGCCTCACGCCTGCGGCACCGTCGGCTGCCTGAGCCTGCACCCTGGCTCGCGCAACGTGATCCCCGGCCAGGTGCACATGACCATTGACCTGCGTCACCTGCACGCCGACAAGCTGCAAGCCATGGTCGATCAAGTGCGCAGCGTGATCCAGGACTCGGCCGCCCGCCACGGCTTGACGTTTGAACTGACGCCCACCGCCGACTTCCCGCCGCTGGACTTCCACCCGACCTGCGTCAATGCCGTGCGCGAGGCTGCCCAGGCATTGGGCTTGAGCCATATGGACATTGTCAGCGGCGCCGGGCATGACGCGATCTTCGTCGCTGAACTGGGCCCGGCCGGGATGATCTTTGTGCCGTGCGAGGGCGGTATCAGCCATAACGAAATCGAAAACGCCGCGCCGGATGACCTGGCAGCGGGTTGCGCGGTGTTGCTGCGCGCCATGGTCAATGCGGCCCAGGGGGATGTGGCATGAGCGAGATTGGCCAACTGACAGCGGTGCAACTGTTGCAGCATTTTCGCGAAAAGAGCTTGTCACCCGTAGAGGTCACCGAAGACGCTTTGCTGCGCATCGAGCGCTATAACCCGGTGGTGAATGCCTACTGCCATGTCGACCCGCAAGGCGCACTGGACGCTGCGCGAGCGTCGGAACAACGCTGGTTGAAAGGTGAACCCTGCGGCGCGCTGGATGGCGTGCCGGCGTCGATCAAGGACCTGACGTTGACAGTCGGTATGCCCACGCGCAAAGGCTCGCGCACCTCATCCGCCGAGGGCCCGTGGGACGTAGACGCGCCCTTCTCGGCCTTCATGCGCAAGGCCGGCGCGGTGCTGCTGGGCAAGACCACCACCCCGGAATTCGGCTGGAAAGGCGTCACCGACAACCCGCTGTACGGCATCACCCGCAACCCATGGGATACGCGCACCACCGCCGGCGGTTCGTCTGGCGGCGCCGCTGCGGCGGCGGCGTTGAACCTGGGCGTGCTGCACCAGGGCAGCGACGCCGGTGGCTCGATCCGCATTCCCTGTGCGTTTACCGGCACCTTCGGGATCAAGCCGACTTTCGGCTATGTACCGCAATGGCCGGCCAGCTCCATGACGATCCTGTCGCACCTGGGGCCGATGACGCGCACCGTGGAAGACAGCGTGCTGATGCTGCAAGCCGTGGCGCGACCGGATGCGCGGGATGGCTTGATCGGCGCGCCGCGGACTACGCCCTGGCTCGCTCCAGGGACGGACTTGAAAGGGTTGCGTGTCGCCTATAGCCCCACGTTCGGCTATGTGAAAGTCGCCCCCCAGGTCGCCCAGGTGGTGGAGCAGGCGGTGCAGGGCCTGGTGCAACTGGGCGCCCATGTCGAACAAATCGACCCTGGCTTCAGCGACCCGCTGGATGTCTTCAGCACCTTGTGGGCCGCCGGTGCCGCTCGCCTGACCGGCGCGATGAGCGAGGCGCAAAAGCAACAACTCGACCCCGGGCTGCTACGCATTGCACAGCGGGGCGAACGCGTGAGCCTGGACGATTTCAACACGGCCCTGGAAGCGCGAGCGGCGCTGGTTGCACGGATGGCAGCGTTCCATGAGCATTACGATGTGCTGGTGTCGCCGATGATGCCGATCACCGCGTTCGAAGCCGGGCACAACGTACCGCCGGGCTCGGGGATGACGGAGTGGATGCAATGGACGCCATTCACCTACCCGTTCAACCTCACCCAGCAACCGGCGGCGTCAGTGCCCTGTGGGTTGGCGGCAAATGGCTTGCCGGTGGGCTTGCATGTGGTGGGCGCGCGGTTTGCCGATGAGCAGGTGTTGAGGGTGTGTCGCGCGTATGCACAGGCATTCCCCACAGAGCACTTGCACACACCGAGAAGCCCGACCTGAAATACCCACAACGGTGGGAGCTGGCTTGCCTGCGATAGCGCGGGTTCAGTTAGCCCATTGGCCTCTGACACACCGCTTTCGCAGGCAAGCCAGCTCCCACATTGATCGCATTGCAATCCTGCAGCTTGCATGTGGTGGGCACGCGGTTTGCCGATGAGCAGGTGTTGAAGGTATGCCAAGGCGTTCCCGATGCCGTTTCTGAAAGCACCGAAAAACCCGGGTTGACCGATTTCACGGCAGCGTTCAGCTAAATGGCCTGGGACAGCTATGTACCGCTCTACCAGGTCGTTTCAGCAGTCAAATCTTCAGGGTGTTTCAGCACCTCAACCTTGAAGGAGTTCCCACCGTGGAATCGATCCGATACAAAGACCTGCTTATTAACTTCACCTCTAACTTCACCTATTACGGCAACAACCGTACCGGCGAATACGAGCACTTCGGTGACGCCGCCTTCACGCTCTATCGCCCCCGAGTTACGCCGGCACTTGCCGAATATTCGATACTCGGCGATGTACTGGAGCCCAACTTTACTGATATCCATGGCCTGAAAGTGGTGCCGATCGTCGCGGACGCACAGGGCTCGACAGGTACAGCGCTCAAACCACCGACCGGTTTTACCTGGGTATGGGAGATACAAAGACCCGAGCTCACCCTGTCCATCTGGCGCCCGCAGCCACCGCCCGGGTACGTGTGCATGGGGTTGGTCTGCAGCAACTCACTGCGCGCACCGGACATCGGAACGGTCAAGTGCATCCGCGCAGATCTGGTCATTGAAGCCCGCATCAGTCAGGAGGTCTGGAACGACAGGGGTACCCACTCAGGCACGAACTTCTCGGCCTGGAGCATTTCGCCGCCGCCACCCATGCCAGCAGAAGTGTTTTTCAGCACCGGCACCTTCATCGGTCACGACCAATACCAAGCGCCGTCACCCGTAACGCCCACCTATGCCCTTCGTACTCACCTGTCCATTGAGCCCCCCGCCGAACCGTCGCACGCCCCCGTACTGCACAACTATGCGCAACCCACGACACTGACCTCCGACACTGCGACGTATACAACCTTGCTGCCCTGGTTTGTCATCTCCGACCCGGGTTTGACGGCGGACCAACAGTTCCTTCAATCGCCCCAGTACCAGTTGGTAACCACTGAAACCTATAAGCTGGTACGCCATGCTTATAACAACACAGGTGACATTCAACGCTACAGTTGGACGTTCCAATCCAGCACGTCCACCAGCGCCACGCAAACCGACACAGATACCAAGACCGCAGAGGCATCGGCAGAAGCGACCTTTGCCGGCTACTTCAAGACCAGCGTCAAAGTCGGTTCCAGCATCAGTCAAAGCAATGCCATCACCCAAGGTTGGAGCACCACAAAAAGCTCCACCGTCTGGTGCACGCTGGGCGCCTATAAAGCCGTCGCCGTGTACTTGATCAGCTACACCTACCGACTACTGCGTGCTGACAAAACGGAAGTGGGTAAAAGCCTTACCCGTCAACCCAACAGTAGTTTGTACTGGACCGAATACCCGCCAGCGCCGAGAGCAGTGACCATCGTCGAAGCGACGGAACCCCAGGACCCCGCGTTTGTGCAGCACGAATGAGTGCAAGTCCAGGCGCCGATGACTCTACAATAACCGCCACTTTCCTCGGCGGCTGACATCCATGGACATCGAACTGGCACGCACCTTCCTCGAAATCACCCGCTGCGGCAGCCTGGCGGCGGCGGCCGAGAAACTGCACGTTACCCAGACCGCCATCACCGCACGGGTGAAAAATCTGGAAAGCCAGCTGGGCAGCACGCTGTTTATCCGCAACCGCGCCGGTGCGCGCCTGACCGCCGATGGCGAGGCCTTTGTGGTGTACGCCAACCAGCTGCTGCAAACCTGGGAAGCGGCGCGGCGGGACCTGCCGTTGCCCGATGGCTATCGCAATGTGCTGCATATCGGCGGTGAGGTCAGCCTGTGCAACCCGCTGATGCTCGGTTGGGCCAAAGCGTTACGCGAACACATCCCGGGCCATGCACTGCGCACCGAGGTGCGTGAGGGCGAGTACCTGCTGCGCCAACTGGAGCTGGGTGTGCTCGACGCCGCCTTGGTGTTCCAGCCGCAATACTGGCCGGGCTTGCAGGTGGAGCAGGTGCTGGAAGAAAAACTGATCCTGGTGCAATTGGCGAGCAAACCCTCGCCTTACGTATATATCGACTGGGGCCAGGGTTTTCGCCAGCAGCATGATGCCGCCCTGCCCGACCGCGCGCGTGCCGCGCTGAGTTTCAACCTGGGGCCGCTGGCGTTGCAGTACATCCTGGAAAACGGCGGTGCCGGCTACTTCCGCACACGGGTGGGGCAAAGCTACCTGGACAGCGGCGTGATGCAGCGCGTGCCCAAGGCGCCGGAATTCAGCTTTCCGACCTACCTGGTGTATTCGCGGGCGCGGGATTCGGCGGTGTTGCAGCAAGCCCTGGAACTGCTACGCGCGGTGGTGAAGGCCGAAGGCGACTGGTCGCAACGCTGGGACCCGCTGATTTGAATCACTCTACGCCTGCGCACATGCTAGCCTGCTGGTGTTTCCCCTCGCAGCCTTACCGATGAACAAGAAAAAGTCCGTCACCATCAGCGACATTGCCAAACGGGTCGGTATGACCACCATTACGGTGTCCCGGGCCTTGAGCAAACCCGACCTGGTCAAACCCGCCACCCTGGCGCGCATTCTTGAAGTGGCACGCGAGCTGGACTACGTGCCCAACGCCTTCGCGCGCGGGCTCAAGCGCAGTGAAAGCCTGATCATCGGGGTCATCACCGCTTCGGTAGACAACCCGTTCTACAGCGAGATGATCAAGGCCATCTCCCGCGAGGCGAAAAAGCACGGCTACACCATCATGCTGGTGGACACCGATGAGCTGGAAGAACTCGAAAGCAAGGCGGTGGATACCCTGCTGGGCTACCGCGTGGCCGGGATCATCCTGTCGCCGGTCTCCGACGAGCCCAGCTACCAGCCCGACTACCTCGAACGCCTGGGCAACGGCAAGACCCCGGTGGTGCTGCTCGATCGCACGATCCACGACAGCCCGTTCAGCCGTGTGGTGCTCGACAACTACCACAGCGGCCTCCAAGCCGCGCACTACCTGTTACGCCAGACGCCGAACCTCAAGCGCCTGTTGGTGCTGACCGGCCCCGAGCACTCGCGCATCAGCGTGGAGCGCCTCAAAGGCCTGCGCGAAGTGCTGGCTGAGCACCCCGACATTCAGGTCGAGGTGCAGGCGGGCGACTACACGCTGATGCCGGCTTATCTGCATACCCTCGACTACCTGACCGCACACTCGGCGCCGGACGCGATCATGGGTTTCAACCAGTTGATCACCCTGGGCGCCCTGCGCGCGTTGCGCATGCACAATATTGCCCATGACAGCCTGACCATCTGCGGCATCGACCGCCTGCCCTTCGCCGATATCTTTGGCGTGCCCATCGCCTGCGTAGCCCATGATGCATCCCTGGCCGGCAGCAGTGCGGTGCGCCTGCTACTTGACCGCCTGCAAGACCCGCACAAGCCACGGGACAAAGTGGTCATCGCCGGGCAGTTGGAAAACGGCTAACGGCTGGTGTAGCCGCCGTCTACCGGCAGGCTGACGCCACTGATCATGTTTGCCGCGTCACTGAGCAGGAACAGCACCGGCAGCGCGACGTCCGCCGGTTGCGCAAAACGCCCCAACGGAATCGCAGCCAGCGCCGGGTCGCGCTTGGCCGGGTCGGACCAGGCCATGGCTGCCATCGGCGTCAAAGTCACGGTGGGGTTGACGCTGTTGACACGTATGCCAAAACGGCCCCACTCGGCGCATTGCACGCGGGTGATCGCGTCCAGTGCCGCCTTGGAGGCGCAGTAGCTCAGGTGATCGTCCAGCGCCACCAACGACGCCTGGCTGGAGACGTTGACGATGCTGCCGGCAATGTTCGCCTCGATCATCTTCGCCGCGACCCGGCTGGCCACTTGCGCAGCGGCGCGGGCGTTGACGCTCATCACCTGGTCGAAAGCGTTGGCGCTGATGGCAGCGGCGGGCTCCAGGCGTGAGATACCGGCGCAGTTGACCAAGCCGTGCAGGGGCGGCAAATCTTGCAGGGTTTTGTCGAGGGCGATGCTGTCAGCGATATCCACGCACAAGGTATGGCAACCCAATGCCGCCAACGCCTGGGCATCGCGACCAAGGGCGAAGACTTCAGCGCCGCTGGCGATCAGTTGCTGGGCAATTTCGCGACCGATGCCGCTGCTGGCACCGGTGACGAGGATGCGCTGGTGAGAGAAGTCGAAGGTGGTGATCATAAATAAAGATCTCAAAACCAATGAAGATCCACTGTGGGAGCTGGCTTGTCTGCGATAGCGGAGTGTCAGTCTCCTTATCGGGTGCTGATACACCGCTATCGCAGGCAAGCCAGCTCCCACATTTCTGGACCGTGTTGAATCAGGTGGCTTGCAGGTTGTGCATGATGGGTTTCAGGGCCGGGTACAGCTTCAGGTATTCGGCAAATGCCCGGTCATAGGTCATGACATTCTCCCGCTTGGGCTGCGCCCGCAATTGCAACTGCACCCAGCCGGTGTCCATCTGCCCATCACTCACCAGCCCCACCGTATGTGCCGCCAACAACGCCGCGCCCAGGGCTGCTTCTACCTCCTGCACGATGGTGTACACCGGGTAGCGTGTGACGTCGGCGATGATCTGCATCCACAGGTCCGAATGGCTCGCTCCGCCTACCACAATCAGGCGCGGGTCCAGGGAGTGCGCGCCTTGAGTACCCGCTTCGATATTGTGGCGCAGGGCAAAACTCACACCCTCCAGCACCGCGCGGTACAGGTGAACGCGACTGTGGTACAGGTTGAGCCCGACAAAACTGCCGCTGGCGTGGTCATCCCATACCGGGCTGCGCTCGCCCATCAGGTAAGGCAAAAACACCACGCCTTCGCTGCCTGCCGGAATCTTCATCGCGCTCTGCTCCAACAGTGCCAGGCTGTCTTGCCCCGTGGCCTGGGCCTGCTGTTCTTCGGCCTGGCAGAACTGCTCGCGAAACCAGCTGACCGAGGCCCCGGCGGTGATCGCACCGCCGAAGATGTACAGGTCCCGGTGGCCGTTGTATACGTGGGGCATGCTCACCAAACCGTGACGTGCATCTACCTGCTGGTTCAGATAGCCCCAGCACATGCTGGTGCCGATCATCGCCACATGATTGCCTGGCTGAGTGACACCCGCCGCCAAAGTCGCCATGGCCGCGTCCACGCCCCCAGCGAGGATTGGCGTGCCCGCCTGCAAGCCCAGGCGGGCGGCCCAGTCTGCGCGCAAACCACCCACCACCTCGCCGGAATACACCAACCGCTCGGGCATCATCGACTGCGCGATACCCAGCGCATCCAGCATCTCGCCTGACCAGTTGCGCGCCGCCACATCGTAGACACCACCGATATTCCCGGCGCTGCTGTGGTCCACCGCCAACTCGCCGGTCAGGCACCAATTGATATAGCTGTTGGGCGGCAACAGGTAACGGGTATTCGCCCACACCTGGGGCTGGTGCTGCTTGAGCCAGAGCATCTTGGTGAAGCCGTAGTAGCTGTCCACCGAGTTACCGGTGATGGCGAACAAGCGCTCCAAGTCCACGTGCTCGCGCACCCAGGCCACCTGCTCGCCGGCGCGGCGGTCCATCCAGATCAGGCACGGGTGCAGCGGCGTCATCTGCGCATCCACGGCAATGCCCGAACCACCGTACAAACTGCTGATGCACAGCGCCTTGACCTGCGGCGCCGGCACCCCGGCCTTGGCCATGCACTGGGCCACGCAGGTTTGGACGGCATCCAGCCACACCTGCGGCCACTGCTCGGCCCAGCGCACTTTCGGGGTGTCCACCCGGTAGCCGTGGCTGTGCTGGGCGATGATCGTGCCCTGGGCATCCACCAGCAGCGCCTTGGTGCTCTGGGTGCCAATGTCTACACCGATGACGTAGTCCATCTCAGAGCACCGGCTTCAACAGCACCTTGATCGACTTGGTCGAATTGGCCAGTTCAAAAGCCTCGGCCCAGTCGTCCAGCGGGAAATCATGGGTGACGATGCCTTGGGAGGTGACCAGGCCACGCTCGAACAGGTCAATGGCGATCGGGTAGCAATACGGGCCCAGGTGCGCGCCGCGCACGTCGAGTTCCTTGCGGTCGCCGATGATCGACCAGTCCACGCTGGTCTCGGCGCCAAACACGCTGAACTCGACAAAGCGCCCGAGCTTGCGGATCAGGTCCAGGCCCTGGGTGACGCCGGCCGGTACGCCGGTGGTTTCGATATAGACGTCGCAGCCGTAATTTTCCGTGAGGCCGTTGATGATCTCGCGAGCGTTGTCACGGCCGGGGTTGATCACCACATCGGCGCCGAACTTTTTCGCCAGTTCCAGGCGCTCGTCGACCATGTCGATCACCACCAGCTTTTTCGGGGTCTTCAGCGCGGCGACCTGGACCATGCACAAACCCAGGGTGCCCGCGCCGGCAATCACCACCACGTCGTCGAGCTGGATATCGCCACGGTTGACGGTATGGATCGAGCAGGCCATCGGCTCCACCAGCGCCGAGTCTTCCAGGGACACCGACTCGGGGATCTTGTGCACGATGGCGGTCTTGGGAATGCGCATGTACTGGGCCATGCCGCCTTCGGCCACTTCGCGCTGGAAGCCGAAAATGTTGTGCACTTCGCACATCCAGTATTTGCCCGATTTGCAGAAGCGGCACTTGCCACACGGCACGATCTGTTCAGCGATGACCTTGTCACCGACCTTGACCTCAAAGTGCTCCTCGGCGCCCTCGCCGGCCTCGACCACGTAGCCGAAAAATTCGTGGCCCGGTACCACTGGCGCCTTGACCCAGGGGTTGTCGCCGCCCCAGAACATCGCCGCGCCCGAGTGGCACTTGCAGTCACTGGCGCAGATGCCGCAGGCAGCAATACGGATCACCAGCTCATTGGCACGCGCCTGGGGTTTGCCGATGCGCTCCAGGCGGTAGTCTTTCGGGCCGTGGCAGACGACGGCTTGCATGTGAGTGTGCTTGTCCATGTGTTCGGTCCTGTGTGGTGAGGTATTAACGATGGCGCTGACGGCTGATGAAAATCGCCAGCAAGATGATCCCGCCCTTGATCACGCTCTGGACGTAGGGCGACACGCCAAGCATGTTCAAACCGTTGTTCAACACGCCCAGCAGCATGGCGCCGAGCAAGGTGCCGATGATCACTCCGCGGCCGCCGGCAATCGACGCGCCACCCAGTACCACGGCGGCTATTGCATCGAGTTCGAACGACACGCCGGCATTCGGCTGGCCGCTCATCAAGCGCGAGGTGAGCACCAGCCCGGCAATCGCGGCGGTGAAGCCGCTGATGCCGTACACCAGCAGCTTGAAACGCGCCGCACGGACCCCGGACAAGCGCACCGCTTCTTCATTGCCGCCGATGGCATAGATGTAGCGGCCGATACGCGTGTGTTGCAGCAGTACATAAGCTGCCAGGTAGGTGATCAGCATGATCAGGATCGGCACCTGCAGGCCAAACACACTGGCGCGACCGAAGAACGCGAACCACTCTGGCAACCCCGAAATCGGGTAGCCGTCGGTGTACATCAGCCCGAACCCGCGCGCGATGCCCATGGTCGCCAGGGTGACGATGATCGGCGGCATGTGTAGGTACGCCACGAACAGCCCGTTGCCGATGCCGAAGGCCACGCCCACCAGCAGCCCGACGCCAATCGCCAGGCCCGGCGGCAACCCGGCGACCATCAGCCCGGCGGTCAAGGTGCCTGACAACGCCATCACCGGCCCCACCGACAAGTCGATGCCACCGGTGAGAATCACGCAGGTCATGCCCACCGCGATGATTGCGTTGATCGACACCTGGCGGGCGATGTTGGAGAGGTTGCTGGCGGTGAGGAAAGTGTCACTGGCGAGGATCATCACCAGGGTCACCACCACCAGCCCGACAAAGGGATAAAACGCCGGCGAACGCAGCAGCCGCGCCACGTTCAGGCGCAACCGGCCGGTGCCAGCGGTGTTAATGGACGTATTCACTTGAGCCCCCTGTTGCATGGCGCATGACCTCTTGAGGATTGACGGCGGACGCCTCCAGTACCTTGACGATGGCGCCCTTGTGGAACACGGCGACGCGGTCGCACATGCCGATGACTTCGGGCAGCTCGGAGGAAATCATGATGATCGCGTAGCCCTGTTCGGTGAGGCTGCGCATCAACGCGTAGATCTGCGCCTTGGCACCCACATCGATGCCGCGTGTGGGTTCGTCGAACACCAGCACGTCGCAGTGGTGGTTGATCCAGCGGGCGATCACAACTTTTTGCTGGTTGCCGCCGCTGAGGTTCACCACAAGGCTTTCGCCACTGGGCGCCTTGATCGACAGCTGGCGCATCAGCGCTTCGACGCTGGCGCACTCGCGGGCCTTGTCGATCAGGCCCGAGGCGTTCTGATACTTGGGCAAATTGTTCAGCGAGATATTTTCGCGAATGCTGAAAGCGGTGATCAGCCCTTCGCTCTTGCGGCTTTCGGGGAGCAGGCCGATGCCGTGGGCCAGGGCTTGGGCCGGGTCATCGAGGCTGACTTTTTCCCCGCGCAGCCACACGTCTTTGCTCACCGTGGGCAGCGCGCCCATCATGCCCAGGGCCAGCTCGGTGCGGCCCGAGCCCACCAGGCCGGCGAAGCCCAGGATCTCGCCTTTGTGCAAATTGAAACGGTTGTGGGGGCCGTTGCGCACCAGCTGGATATCCTTGACCTCCAGCAGCAACGGGCCGCGTGCGGTAGTGGGTTTAGGCGGAAAACTGCACTCCAGGCGACGGCCGACCATCATCTCGACCAGGCGGTCGATGTCGCTGTCGGCCACCTCGGTGACGCCTGCATTGCCGCCGTCGCGCAGCACGCTGATGCGGTCGCAGACCTGGAAAATCTCTTCCAGGTGATGCGAGATAAAAATCACCGCCACACCCTGGCGCTTGAGTTCGCGCATGATGTCAAACAGCAACTCGGCCTCACTGGGGGTCAGCGTCGCGGTCGGCTCATCGAGCACCAGCAAGCGTGCGTCCAGGGCCAGGGCCTTGGCGATTTCGACAAACTGCTGCTCGGCCACGCTCAGGTGCTTGACCGCGCAGTGCAGGTCAATACTGACCCCGAGGCGCTCGAACAGCGCCTGCGCGGCCTCGGCCATTTCGCGCTTGCGCAACAGGCCGAAGCGGTTGCTCAGCTCATGGCCCAGGAAGATATTTTCTACCGCCGTGAGGTAGGGAATCAGGCTAAATTCCTGGAACACAATGCCTATCCCGGCGGCAATTGCATCCCGATAGGTCGCAAATTTTCGGGCCTGCCCGTCGATAAGGATCTGCCCTTCGTCCTGATGCTCGACCCCGCCCAGAATCTTCATCAGGGTGGACTTGCCCGCGCCATTTTCGCCGAGCAAGGCGTGGATTTCGCCGCGCTCCACTTGCAGGTTGATGGCCTTGAGGGCCTGCACCCCCGGGTAACGCTTACAGATATTTTCCAGCTTCAGAAGACTGCTCATACCGCCGACCTCGCACTCAGAAGGAAGACCTGGGCCCCACGCATTGCGCGGGGCCTGGGGGTTTACCAGCTGAAGTCCTTGGCCTTGGCCTGGTCGATCAGGGTGATGTCCACCGGCACGCTGGCCGGTACTTGGGCGCCCCACTTCTTGGCCAGGGCAATGCCCAGGGCGAGGCGGATCTGGTCGCGGGGGTATTGGGCCGAGGTGGCGATGAAATGGCTGCCGGGTTTCTGGATCGCCTTGATCGCTTCCGGTGCACCGTCGACACTGACCAACTTTACGTCCATGCCGCTGGCTTCGATGGCCGACAGCGCGCCGAGGGAGCCATTGTCATTCACGCTGAAAATACCCTTGAGGGTGGGTTGGGCCTGCAACATGTTTTCGGTGACGGTCAGGGCCTGGTCACGCTCCTGCTTGCCGTTCTGGATGCTGACAATCTTGATGTCCGGGTGCTTGGCCACCGCCTCTTTACAGCCGCGCACACGCTCGAGGATCGGCACCACCGCGATGCCGTCAAGGATAGCGATATTGCCTTTGTCACCGATGGTTTTAGCCAGGTACTCACAGGCCTGGAAACCGGCGTCGAAGTTCTTCGAGCCCACGAACGAATCCAACGGGCCATCTGCCTGGGCATCCACCGCCACCACTACGACACCCGCAGCATGGGCCGACTTGACGGCCGATTGCACGCCGACGGAGTCAGTGGGGTTGATCAGCAGGATGTCGATGCCCTTTTGCAGCATGTCTTCGACATCACTGACCTGCTTGGACACGTCGTGGCGGGCGTCGGTGATGATCAGCTTGGCACCGATGGTCGCGCCGGCTTCTTCCAGGGCATTTTTCATGGTGACGAAATAGGGGTTGTTGATTTCCTGGAACGAGGCGCCGATGCGGATGGGCTTGGCGGCGTCGGCAAACGCAGGGCTCGCGCTGCCCAGGGTAATGCTGGCAGCCAGTAAACACAGGGTTTTGGAGAGAATTTTCATGGCGTGGGTCTCTGTTTTGTTTTTATTTTTAGAGCAAATGTTATCGTTAACATTTTGCCAGAAACTAACAAGTAATTCAGACCTGTGCAAGCCTCCACTGGTCGGCCGTGGTCGAAATGTGGGAGCTGGCTTGCCCTCCTGTTGTAGGAGCGAGCTTGCTCGCGAAAAACTCACAGGCGCCGCGTTTATTCAGAAGCCCGCGTTATCGTTGACATTTTTCGCGAGCAAGCTCGCTCCTACAGGGGGCAAGGGTTGCCAGTAAAAACTCGCACATCCGCCTAAGCCAACTAAGCTCAGCCTCAAATAAAAACACAGCGAGCAGCCGGCCATGTCCCACCCAACCGAGTCTTTCCGCGACCGTTACCGCGCAAACGTTAACCCGCATTACAACCCCTGGCTGCATGCCGCGTTCGTCCTCGGTTACGGCATCGCCTGCATCACGCTGGCCTGGTCGTCAACCACCGATATCACTGCCCTGCAGTGGCTGACCGTGCCCCTGACCCTGCTGTTCTTCAACCTGTGCATTTACCTCGTGCACCGCCACCTGGGCCATCACAAACATGCGTTCGCCCGGCTGTTCTACGCACGCCACACTGGCGACCACCACAGTTTCTTCACCCCCGATCACATGACCTACGACAGCCCCCGGGACTGGCGCGTCATCCTATTTCCGGCCTGGCTGATCGTACTGCACAGCCTGGCCATCACCCTTCCCGCCTGGTGGCTGCTCAGCCAACTGAGCCCCAACGTTGCCGGGTTGTTTGCCGGATGCATGATCCTCGGTTACCTGCTCTACGAAGTGTTCCACGCCTGCGAACATCTGCCTGCCGAACACCCGTTGGCGCGCCTGCCGTGGATTCGCCAGATGCACCGCCTGCACGCCTTGCATCACCGTCGTGAGCTGATGCAGGGGCGTAACTTCAACATCGTGCTGCCGTTGATGGACTATCTGTTTGGCACTTTGCATTGGGAACCCACAGTAAAAAAAAGGGGCAGTCCAACTGGACTGCCCCCCGCTTCACACACATAGATCAATCAGCGCACGATGGTCTGGCTGCAGATGTGGCCGAGGCTGACGTATTGGACGGTATTGCCACCCACGCCCACACCAGGGAACTCCCTGAGCTCGATGCGCCAGCCGCCCTCGTTGAACCAGGTTTCCCAGTTGTAGGTCTGGCCCGAGCCACTGTCCGGGTACCGCACTTTGTAGTCCCCAGAGCAGGTGCCCAGCGCGACATTCCCCGAGGCTGCACCGGTGATGCCGGTCTTGGCCTCATAGTCGACCCAGTTGTAAGTGCCGCCAAAATGCTTGTCGACACGCAGTACAGGGGTGACGCCGCGCAGGGGCTCGCCAGTGCTGTCTGACCACTGGGTGCTCCAGCTCAGATTGCGGGCCGCCTGGGTGGCCAGTTGGAAGATCGAGCTGGGGATGCGCACCACGTTATCGCCGTTCACATTGTGCTGGTTCAGGCGTGGCGCCGAGCCGAGGGTCAGCTTGTATTGAGCCTGAGGGTTCAATGCCACCGCCGGGTTGGCCCGTACACGCACCTTGACTGTGTAGCCCGGCGTCAGGTTGGGATAGGTGGAGGTAGAGCCCTGCGGGACTTCCACCCACTGGGTGCCATCGAACCGTTCGAAGATCCACTGGTTACGCGTGCCCGCACCGTCATCGCCCAGGAACATGCCCACACCTTGGCCACGCAACGAGACGAAGGAGAAGTAATCCACGTCATTGACGCTGTCGAGGTTACCGGTCACCTGGTTCAAGGCATCCGGCAGCGCGAACGCGGTTTGCTCAGTGTCGTTGGGCTCGTAGGCATCCACATTGCTGTCCACTGCCACACCGAAACTGAACTGCGAGTTGCTCGCGGCATTGGCCACCATGAACCAGTAGTAGTCACCGGCCGGCAACACGCCGTTGAGGTATTCATCGGCACTGCCGGGGTTATCCGAGGTGCCCAACGGCGTCAGGTTGCCTTGGCCGTCGTCATGGAACAGCGTCAACGACATATCCGTCCCGGCACTCTGGTTCAGCAGCTGTACCTGAATTCGCGCGTTTTTCGGCAGGTTGAAGTGGTAAGCGATTTGCGCGCCGGTCTCCACACCGGTGAGGGTATAAAGGGTGTTGATATCCAGGGTGGGAAACAACGGCGTGAAGGCTGCAACTGCGGCTTGTTTCATGTGCGCCGAGTCAGGTTTTTCCAGCTGGCCAACCGGGGAGTCAATCGCCGCATTACCGACGGCCGCCTTGCTTTTTTTGACGACGTTGGACTGCCCGGCCTTGGCGGCATTGAGCTTTTGCTTGAGTTCGCCCGAAACGCTGGCCTTTTCCAGCGTACCGCCAGGTTTCAACGCTTTGTCCACGGCCTGCTTGACCGCCTGTGCGCTGAGTTTTGCCGGGGTTTGCTCGGCCAGGGCAAAGGCCGAAACGAAGCAAGAGGCCGCCATGGCCGCGCCCAGAATGAAGGCTTTTTTCGATTTCATTTTTTATCCATCCATAGTTAAAAAATTGAAGCTCAGGTAACCGGTGACATCCGGTCACCTGGGATGGACTGTAGGACAAAGCTGTATGCATGTACAGTGTTTTTTCTGCCTCCTTTTATGGAATTGGGATATCACACCATCTGCGCCAAACCTCCCACACAATCATCTCGATGAAACAAACATCCGCGAGGCGATACGGCCACAAGGCCCAGCGCTTAAGCGTCAAGGGGACAGACGCCAGCTCGGCTTCGGTCACAAGGCCTGCCTTCAGAAAAGCTTTCGGCCCTGACAGGATGTCGATCATCAGGCTCATGCGATGATATCTATCGATCGGATCATATCCTTCCCTGAAACGCTTATGCCTAAGAACCTTCTCGTTCTCACTGAAGTAACTTTCCAGTTCATCCAGCTTTGCGTATTCAGCAAACACTATCAGTACGAAGACGACAAACACCCAAGCGAACATCACAATGCTATATACAAGAAAAAGGGACATCGTTATGTTCCCTCGGGTTGGAATATCAGATCGCCGTCGACTTCCAATATTCTTCCCCCCAAAAACCCACCAAGCTCACCAAAAAAAGCGCCTCCCGCAGCCCCGCCCGCAGCCCCTCCGATAATTCCACAAGCCAGTTCACCGTTGCCTTTCAGTGAAACACCCAATGCAATTCGGCATGCACTGCGGGCAATAGTTGCGCCACGCTTGCCCAAAACAGCAGCCCCTAATACTCCACCTACCAACCTACCCGTCTCCACATACTTCGCCCGCCGACACTGCGCCTCCCTTCCCTCCACGCACGCCTCCTTGATTTCCAAACTCGCCACGCCGACATCCAGAGCCAGCCCCACATAAGTCCCCTTCCCCAGCCATTTCGACGCCTGCGCAATTGCCCCGATCCGCTGCGCATACCCCGCTATCTCTCCTTTATGCAGATAGCTCTTGGTCGAAACCCCAAGCACCTTTTTCAATGACTGATTTCCTCGCAGCCCCGTCCCAAACCGCGCTGCACCTTGCAGTTGCATGTTCAAGTTGCCGAACAGAATCTGCCGCTGGCGAACAAACTCAACCCAATCCAAGCCGCCACCCTTCAACCGATGATGTAACTGTTCAATCGACTCGAGCGTGAGCACCCCCTCATCCAGATGTCGCCCCCACGCCGATGTCGCACTGCCCACTCCTATCGAGCCATATCCCAACAGGCTCTGCAGCAGGTCGTAGTCATTGATCGCTGCTGCTCCAGCCGATGTATCCAGTGCCAGTCCCCGGCGAATCTCTTCGGCATAACGCATCAACCAGGCTTCCTCTGCACTGCAAGTAATGCTGTAGTTATCCGGGATAATCACCAACTGCCCTGGCGTCACCAGCCCATGGCGCAGGTGCCTATTCAATACATTGAAATGATCAGAACGCTGCAGACTCAACGCCCCACCCATCAGCCGGGATTTCAAACTGAGGTAGTCCGTGGTGCGGTCGTTGAGGTATGCCTGCGCCATGCCTTACATCTCGAATGCCATGAAGATGGCATCGAAATATAAGCAAGCGCCTACAGCCCGGACACAAGCAGGCGGGGGTCAAAAAGTACGTTTGGGAAGTTGCCTACACAGCAAAAGATGAACGCCTACAGAAAGCGCCCCTAATACCCCGTCATCTCCAAATACCCCACCCCACCCTCAAACCGCACCGGCCCTTCCCAGTACGGAATACCCAGGTCCATCCACGCCTTCGGGTTGACGGCTTCGGTGGTGATGTCCAGCTGTTTGCCGGGAATTTTCAGCGACCAGCGTGTGGGAATGTTGCGCCCGTCGATGGCCGTGGTGGTCAGCGGTGTGAGTTGGATGTCGCTGTTGTGCAAGGTCTCGGTGTGGCCCTGGGCGTCGATCCAGGTGCCGGTGAGGTAACCGTCGCTGTCTTTCTGCCGCACGCGAAACAGCATCAGCTGCGCGCCGCGGTCCAAGTGCAGGGAGAACCAGTCCCAGCCGGTCTGGCTGGCGGCCAGGGGTTGGCTGCTCCACTCGCGGTCGAGCCAGGCTGGGCCGCTGACCTGGTAGGTGTGGCCGTCGAGGCTGACGCTGCCGTTGGCAGTGAAAAACGGCTGGCTGTAGTAGTACGACGCCTGGCCCTGGTCGGATTTGCGGCTGTAGCCATGGTCGCCTTGTAGCACCAGCGGGCGGTTGGAGGTCAGGTGCAGGTCGTAGGCAAATTGCGCGCCGCTGGCCTTGAGTTGCATGTCGGCCAAGGGGCTGGCGGCGCCGGGGCGGCTGGCGAAGGTCCAGTCGTCGATCCAGGCGTTGAACGGCAGCGCCTGGGCCCCGGCTTGCCCCACGCCACCCCGGGCCAAGCGTTCGGCGGCGTAGTGGCGGGTGGCCGAGGTGACGGCGGCGTGGCCGAGCCACACGGTTGAATCGCGCCAGCCCGGTTCAACAGGGCCGGCCTTCAACGCGTTGCGAAACAGCGTCCATTGCACGCCGAAGACATTGCCCTGGGCATCCTTGAGGTTGGCAGTGACGTACCACCATTCGATACGAAAGCCGTCATGGGGCCCATGGTCCTCAGGGAAGCTGAAGACTTTGCCGGGCACCACCTGGGCAAAGTCCGCCGCATCGCTACCCAGCCCGGCGAAACTGTCCTCGGGTGCGGGCGCCTGGTCGCACCCGCTCAGCAGTAACCAGGCGATGCACGCCAATGCCTTAATCTTCATGGGCGAACGTCCTCAACAAATCCGCCGGGCGGCTGCGGTACAACTGCCAGAGGGGCCAGGCCGACGCGAGCAAGGTGGCAAGCATCGCCAGCCCCAGCAATTGCGCAAGCTGCCCGGGGAATACCTGCAGCGGCAGGCGCCAGCCGAAGGCCTGCACGTTGATCACCGCATCCAGGCACCACGCCAGCAACAGCCCCAGCGGCAACGCCAGGATCAACGTGAGTACCGCCAGCAGCCAGGTCTGGCCGAGGTTGAGCAGCATCAATTGTCGGCGCGTCACGCCCAGTGCCCACAACGGCGCGAGCTGGCCGAGGCGGCTTTGGCTCTGGGTCAGCAGGCTGATGAACAACGCCACGCCGGCGACGCCAAGGGTCAGGCTGTTCAACGCGGCGGTGGCGGCGAAAGTGCGTTCGAAGACCTGGCTGGACCAGCCCTTGAGTTGCTGTTGGTCGACGATGCGGCTGTCTTCCAGGGCGAACTCACGCTGCACTTCACGGATCAGCGGCGGCACGTCGGCGGGCGCCACCCGCAGGTTGAAGCGTGCCGGTGAGAGCGTCGGCCAATGCACCAACAGGTGCCGGGCGTTGACCAGCAGATGGCCCTTGGGGTTGCCGTAGTCGGCATAGATGCCGACGATCTTCGGCGCCCAGATGCCCTGCGGGGTGGGGATGGAAACCGTATCGCCCAGTTGCGCCTTCAGGCGTCGCGCCAGTTGTTCGCTGAGCATCAGGCTGTCGTCTTGCAGCAAACGGTCCCAGGGCGCGTCCACCGCCTGCAGCAGCGGCCAGTGTTGACGATAAGTGGGGTCGTCGACCACGCCGAACACTTCTGCCGGCCAGCCTTGCAGTTGTACTGACACCTGCCAGGCGGGCAATACAGCCTGCACCAGGGGTTGGCGGGTCAACCACGTTTTCAGTTGCTCAGCCTGCTGTGGATTTTGCGGGTTGAGGTACAGCTCGGCGGTGAGGCGTTGCTCCAGCCAGTGGGTGAAGGTTTGGCGAAAGCCCGAGGTCATGGAGCCGGCGCCGATATTCGCCGCCAGGGCCAACAGCAACGCCATCAGCGCCAGGCTCAAGGCCGGCAGCTGTTGGCGACAATCGGCCAGGAACCACTGGCCCAGCACCGAGCGGCTGCGCCCCAGCACCGCTTTCAATAACCCGTTGAGCAGCACCGGTAACGCCAACGCCGCGCCCAACAGCAAGGCCGCCATCAGCACAAACCCGGCGGCCAGGCTATCGCCCAGCCACAGCGCCAACAGCGCGATCGCCAGGGCCGCGGACGCTACCCATCCCTGGCGCCGCAGCCAGCGCTCATGGGCTTGATGCCAGGCCTGGGCGTTGGCCAGCGCCAGTAACGGCAAACGCGCTGCGCGCCACAGGCTGCTGGCCCCGGCGAGCAACGCGCCGAGCAGGCTCACGCCCAGGCCGGCCAGCCACCACCAGGGGCTCAAGTTCAATTGGCCAGCGACTTCGGCGCCGTACAGGCCACGCAAACTGGCGGCGACATCCGGCAGCAACAGGCTGGCCAGCAGGTAGCCGCTGGCGATACCGAGCACACCGCTCAACACCGCCAAAGCGCCCAATTCGAGGCCCAGGCTCAGGATCAGCATGCGTGCGCTGACCCCACAGGCGCGCAAGGTTCGCAGCAGGCCACGGCGCTGTTCCAGGGCCAGGCCGATGGCCGCATGCACGATAAACAGCCCCACCACAAAGGATAAAAAACCCACCGCATCCAAGTTCAGGTGAAAGCTTTCGGTGAGGCGTGACAGGTTGCTGTCCTCGCCCTGCTTGAGTTGCAACGCGGCGGGTGGCGTGGGGTGGCGGGCGGCGAAGGTGTTGTCCAACAGTAAGCGCGATAGGCGCCCGGGCATGTTGAGCAGGGGTTGGGCAAAACCGATATCGGTCAGCAGTAGGCCGGGCGCCATATCGGCCTGTACCTGCAACGGTGGCAGGCGTTGCCCAGTAGAAGTCAGTGGCTGCTCACCCGCCTGCAAGCCCAGCGCCTCTAACGTTTGCGCAGCGACCCAGGTACGCCCCGGCGGCTCGAAAAACGCCAGCATCTGCGCCTGGCTCAAGCGTTGCCCCGCCACGCTGCCGCTGCCGGGCAACGACACCGGGTCGATGCCCATCAATTGCAGACGCTGTTGCTCACGCCCCTGGAGCACCACCCGCCCCTGCACCACCGGGGATACCGGCCAGCCGGCGCGACGCAGCTCGGCAAACAGTGCTTGGGGGAAACTGGCGGCGTCCGGCGCAATCAGGCTGGCTTGAGGTTCGCCACCGATCAATTGGCTGGCGCGGGCGTAGCTGTCCCGCGCCTGGCTGTTGAGGGCCTGCACGCCGGTCAGTAGCGCGGTGGCCAGCCACAGGCCGGTGAGCACGCTGAAAAATTGCACCGGATGGCGCCGCCAGTGGCTCAGCAAAGCGCGTAGCGTCCAGTAAAACAGCGCCATTTCAGCGCGCGCCCATCGGCACGACACGCCCACGGTGCAGCACCACCTGCCGGTCAAGCCGTGCGGCGAGGCGCGGGCTGTGGGTGACCATCAGCAGGCTGGTGGGGCTGTCCCGCAGCAGGTCCAACAGCAGTTGCAGCACTTCATCGCTGGTGGCTTCGTCGAGGTTGCCGGTGGGTTCATCGGCCAGCAACAAACCCGGTCGCGAGGCCAGCGCCCGCCCGACGGCAACCCGTTGCTGCTGGCCACCGGAGAGTTGCTCGGGGTAACGCCGCAGCAAGTCGCCCAGCCCCAGGCGTTCCACCAATTGCGCTTGCCAGTGCGGGTCGAAACGCCCCGCCAGCCGCGCCTGGAACGCCAGGTTGTCTTCCACGCGCAAGCTGCCGATGAGGTTGAACTGCTGGAAGACCAGGCCGATTTGCGTGCGGCGCCAATGGGCCAGTTGCCCTTCGTTGAGTTGGTCCAGGCGCTGCTCGCCGATGCGGATGCTGCCGGCGTCCACTCGGTCCAACCCGGCCACCAGGTGCAGCAAGGTGCTTTTGCCACTGCCCGATTCGCCCATCAGCGCCAGGCTGCTGCGCGCACCCAGGTACAGGTCGACGCCGGCCAGGACGGTCAGCGGGCCTTGCGGGGTCGCGTAGTTTTTAACAACACCTTGCACCTGCAACATAAGAACGCTCATCTGAAGGACCCGCAATGAGAATAACGGCTGACGCTCCTGCCCACGCAAATTTTTCACATGGATTTCACCGTCTGCCCATCCACCGAACTTTAAAGTGCCCGCCAACTCGTGGTAATTCACAACTTATTAGTTAATCCAAGTGACACTCTTAACATGCAAGTGTTCAGCAAAAAGACAGCAGTGCTGTGACAGTCTCCTGCCTCACTAAGGGCAACTGCCCCGTCGTGCAACCTTTTTATAAACACAATAAACAGTGCCGAGGATGAACCGCGTGGCAGACATGATCCTGGCCAACCCGCAACCCAAAAGGTCAAGGTTAAAATGCCTGAGAAAATACCGCCTGCACCTGCTTGGCATCAGCGTTACCGCCTTGTTGTTGGCGGGCTTTTTATTCTGGCCCAGCTCGCCCCTGGACCTGGGCGTGGGCAATCGCCTGGTGACCTCCGGGGTGCTCGCCAGTTGGCGCGAGGGTGAGCTGGTAGTGCTGGTGCGCCATGAAGAGCGCTGTGACCGCTCGGCCAACCCCTGCTTCGGCCCCGCCGATGGCCTGACCATCAACGGTACTGAACGCGCCGTCGAACTGGGCAAAGCCTTTGATTCATTGGGCATGGCCCTGACCGACGTGCTCAGCAGCCCCACCACGCGAACCGCCCAGACGTCACTGTTCATGTTCGGCAAGACCGAGCTGTCCCCCGGCCCGCTGGCCATCTGCGGCGACGCCATGGGCGACGAAATCCTCAGCCACAAACAGCCGGGGCGCAACCTGATGCTGATCACCCACAGCGCCTGCATGAGCGACTTCCAGACCAGCCTGGGTTTCCCTCACGCAGCCGCTGCAGAGTACGGCAGCGCACTGTTCGTCAAGATGCTGCCCAACGGCACCTTCAAGGCCATGGGCACCATGAACAGCGAAGAGTGGACCGCCGCACTTAAACAACTTTAATTACACTTGTTTACATATTAAGCCGCGAGACGTTCAGCAAAACGACAGCCCCCCTCTGGCATGTTTAGTCGCGCCTGTTAGTTAAGTTTTCCTACAACAACTTAGTGACCCTTACGATGCTTCATCCTATTAAATTAATACCGACATTGCCCCTGCTTGAACGTTATGGAGCGATGTGCGTATGCCCCGCATAAACCCTGTGTCCTGGCTATTGCTTGGCGTTGCCGTGTTCTTCCTGTTGCCCCTGGGCTTTCACGGTTTATGGACGCCGGACGAAACCCGCTACGCCCAGGTCAGCCAGGAAATGCTGATGAGCGGCAACTGGGTGGCGCCGCACTTCATGGGCGTGCGTTATTTCGAGAAGCCCGCCGCCGGCTATTGGCTCATCGCCCTCGGCCAGGCGGTGTTCGGTGAAAACCTGTTCGGTGTGCGCATCGCCTCGGTCCTGAGCACAGGCCTGAGCGTGGTGCTGGCCTACCTGCTCGCCCGTCGTTTGTGGAACGACCCGCGCAAGAGCTTTGCCTGCGCCCTGCTCTACATGAGCTTCGGCCTGGTGGCCGGGCAAGCCGGGTATGCCAACCTCGACCCGCAATTCACCCTGTGGGTGAACCTGAGCCTGGTGGCGATGTGGTTTGCCCTGGACTGCCGCACGCCACGCGAACGCCTGTGTGCCTGGGCGGTGTTGGGGGTGGCCTGCGCCATGGGATTCATGACCAAGGGGTTCCTGGCCTGGCTATTGCCGGTCTTGATCGCCGTTCCCTACCTGGTCTGGCAACGTCGCGTCGGTGAGTTGATGCGCTACGGGCCGCTGGCGGTGCTGGTTGCCGTGCTGGTATGCCTGCCATGGGCCCTGGCGATCCACCTGCGGGAACCGGATTACTGGCATTTCTTTTTCTGGCATGAGCACATCCGCCGCTTTGCCGCCGACAACGCACAGCATGCGCGGCCGTTGTGGTTCTTTTTGCCGATCATGGTGGTGGCGTGCCTGCCGTGGGCCGCCTTGCTACCCGGCACCCTGCTAAAAACCTGGCAGGAAAAGCGCCAACCGGCGATTGCCTTTCTCGCCCTGTGGCTGCTGCTACCCCTGGGCTTTTTCAGTCTGAGCAAAGGCAAGTTGCCGACCTACATCATGCCGTGCCTGTTGCCCCTGGCGTTGTTGATGGGCCACGGTTTGATCGACCTGATCAAGCAAGGCAAGGTCCGCACCCTAGTCATCAACGGCGCGCTCAATTTCGTGCTTGGCATGACGGCCATGGTGGCGCTGATCTACCTGCAAATCACCCGCCCGCTGTATGGCAATAGCCATGCGGAGATGTTCAACCTGTCCCTGACGTTTATCGTGCTGCTGGGCTGGATCCTCGCCAACCTGCTGCAAGCGGTGCGCCCGCTGACGTTGTGGGCGATGCCCGCCCTGGGCATTGGTTTGCTGGTGGCACTGCTGCCGGCGGGCATGCCGGCCCTGATCGAAGACAACGAGATGCCCGACCAATTCGTGCTGGAACATCTGGACGAACTGCAACCTACCCGTGCTTTGCTGAGCAATGACCTGGGCCTGGCATCGGCCTTGACCTGGCGCCTGCGCCGGCCCGACGTGGCGTTTTATAACACCCAGGGTGAGTTGCGCTACGGCTTGAACTACCAAGACGCGGCACAGCGCAAGGTCACGCCGGATAGCGTCCAGGCCTGGCTGGTCGAGGCCCGCCAACACGGGTCGGTCGGCGTGCTGATGCAGGTCAAGAGCACCAGCGAACACCGCGAAGAAGGGCAGTTGCCCCCCGGCGGCAAACGCTATCGCAAGGGCAACCTGGTGCTGACGATTTACCCCCAACAACCTTGAATGCAGCGCCTGCCACAGGGAACATCCCATGAGTTTCTGGAAAACCGAACGCGGCGCCCTGGTGTTACTGCTGGGCACCTCGGCCTTGCTGCTCTTGCTGGGCCTGGGCAGCCGCGACCTGTGGGGGCCGGAAACGCGCTGGGCGAATATCGCCTTGCAGATGTTGCAAAGCGGCGACTATTTCGACCCGTATCTCAAAGGCACGCCGTATTACGACAAACCCCTGCCCTCCTACTGGCTGATCACCGGGTTTGCCCATCTGCTCGGCGGCCTCGGCCCGTGGTCGCTGCGCCTGTCATCGGTGCTTGCCGCGTGGTTGAGCATCTGGCTGGTGTACCTGATCGGTGAACGCCTGTTTCGCAAAGGCACTGGGCTGATCGCCGGGTGGATGCTCGCCACCACCTTCTACTTCCTGTTCTGGGCCCGCGTGGCCACCGCCGATGTACTCACCGTGTGCGGCGTGCTGGCAGCGGTGTGGTGGTATTGGCGCGGGCCGGATGACACGCGGCTGGGGCGCTACACGGTGTTTTTCCTGTTGCTGGCCGCCACCTCGCTGTTCAAAGGCTTGATCGGAGTGGTGCTGCCAGGGTTGGTACTGCTGCCACACCTGCTCAGCGAACACCGCTACAAACGCCACCTCAACCTGCGCCTGGTGCTGGCCCTGCTCATCGCCGGCGTGGTGTATGCGATTCCCTTTGTGCTGTCCCACCGCTACGGCGCCCCCACTTACGGCGAGAGCGGCCTGGAACTGGTGTTCCGCGAAAACGTGGTGCGTTTCTTCGACCCCTTCGACCATATGGGGCCGATCTACCCCTCCCTGATTTACCTGCCGGTCTACACCCTGCCCTGGGCACCCTGCTGGTTACTTGGCCTGTGGCTGGCCGTGCGCAACTGGCGCAGGGCGCCGCCCAACGTACGCTGGCTGGTGTGGGGCCTGGGCCTGTTGTTTGTATTCTCCCCCGCCAGCGGCAGCCGCCGCAGCTACTACGTGTTGCCGCTGGTGCCCTTTGCCCAACTGCTCGGTGCCTGGTGGCTGAGTGAACGCCTGCGCAAAAAACCTTCAAGCTGGCCGCGTTGGCAAACAGGCTTTGGCCTCAGCGCGGGCCTGCTCTTGCTGGTGCTGGGCGTGATCTACCCCTGGACCAACGGCAACGGCGGCGTTACCCGCTTCGCCGCCGACCTGCAAGCCCAGGCGGAGAAACGCGCGCCCTGGAACCAATGGCAACTGGTGCTGGTAGAGGTCGACAACAAGCTGCCCATGTACCTGCAAAACCACGGCAAGCCTTTCTACTACGTCAGCGAAAGCCAGGACTTCCCGCGCCAGGGCGACAGCGCCGCGTTCATGGCCTGGCTGGAGAAAACCAGCGGCCAGGGGTTTGATCCGCAACGCACGATAATCGTCGCGCAGTATTCCAAGGACGAGCCGACGCCGTTGGCGTTTCTGGGGGTGGACCATCAGGTGGTGACGACCCAGCCGGATAATGGGGAGCGGTTGTTCAGGGCGCGTGAGGGAGGGAGTGTGGCGTTTGTTCCGGGGATACGCTGAGGCACTGTGCTTGCTGGCCTTTTTCATGGCGAAGATTCTGGCGGTGTGGCATTTGTTGGAGATTGCCAAGACGACGGTAGATCGCTCTCTGTAGGAGCGAGCTTGAACTGGTCAAGTAATCTTGGACACCGATTAAGGTTCACGCCGCCAACCTTTCCTTTGCGACCGGCGACCGGTAGTCGTTGTAGCTGTGAGGCCTGCT
>NZ_NKRF01000096.1:0-48254 GCF_003408955.1 Pseudomonas sp. GL93 | reverse complement strand
TTCGTATCAAGGCCGATGATGTGGCCACGGTGCGTAAGGAAAAATGATCATCTAGCAAAACCCTTCAAATGTGGGAGCTGGCTTGCCTGCGATAGCGATTTGTCAGTCACCGCATGGCTGTCTCGACCGCCGCCATCGCAGGCAAGCCAGCTCCCACACCGAATACGTTAGCTGATGACTATCCCCTCCCCCGACAGACTGCTCACACCCACCAGCGTCACCGAGTCCACACCAAAGCTAATGACTGTATCCCCGCCCACCACCTTGACGTGATCGCGGTAATCGGTGCTGCCCGCCACGTCGTTGAACACCAGCTTGTCCGTCGCCTGGTAGCCAATCAGCCGGTCATTGCCAAACTGCCCGCTGAACAAAAACGTGTTATGCCCGCTGCTGTCGCGGATCGTGTCGTTGCCCTTGCCGCCTTCGATAAAGTCCGCGCCTCTGCCGCCTTTGATCAAGTCGTCACCGTCGCTGCCGATGATGAAGGTATTGCCCTTGTGCGCCTCGGCATTGCGGTTGAGGTCTTGCACCCAGGTGGTGGCCCGTGCCGGATCGGACAGGTTAGCGACGATCACCGTCGAGTCGCGGGTCATCTGTTCGTAGAAGCCTGAGTCGAGGATGCGGGTCATGCCGTCGCCGTAGCCGGTGGGCAAGTGCGAGACCCAGGTGGGCAGGTTGAGGATGGAAAATGGCAGCAGGTTCCACAGGGATGAGGCGTAGTGGTCGTTGAAGCTGACGATGTTGTCGGTGCTCGACTCGTGGGGTTTGTCGTGCACGCCCAGGGACGACAGGTTGAATGACGAGCCATCCAGGGCACGGAACACCGGGTCGTTTTCATAGCCGACGTTAAGCACCTTGTCGCCGGCGCTCTGGGTGGGCGACGCGTAGGCCACGTAGTTGGAGTCCTTATAGAACCCCGACCAGCTGTTGTCGCTCAAGTCGGCCATGCTATTGACCGCGAGGCCCCCAAGGCTGTGGCCGCTGACCACCACGTCATTGCCGCCCAGGCCCTGGGCGCTGGCATAGTCCGCCACGTTCTTGAGCAAGCCGCCGAAGGCTTCGCCCGCGTAGTTCTTGGCATAATCCTTGGGCCCGAAGGCGGCGAGCAGGTCGCTGATCACATCGCCGATGGAGTCGGTGATCACGCTTTCCCGAGGCCCCGAAGTGCCGCGAAAACTGATGCCGATTTCCTGCAGCTTGCCCGCGTCATCGTACTTACCCAGCACCTCGGCCTGCGCCGTGCCGTAGCCGAACTTTTCGCCAAAGAAGGTGCCGCGTTCATCGACCTTGCCGCTGTAGCCCAGGGTGCTGGCGCTGATGGGCGTCCAGCCGGCTTTTTGCACCGCGTCGAGGGCGGCTTTTTCCGAGTCGGGGTTCCAAGGGATCCCGGGGATCACCCCTTGGGCATTGCTGCCGCCAATCAGCGCGCTGACCAGGGTGGCAGGCAAGCCCAGGCCGAGGCCATTGTTCTGGTAGCCGACGGCAAAGCCGTTATCCAGGTTGTGGTAGGAATACAGCGTGATCGCCATGGCATCGGCGAACAACGCCTTGGAGTCCTCGGTACCGAGGTTTTTATAGTCAAAGATACCCATTGGTCGTGCCTCTCTGTTGTTGGATTTGTAGAGAAAGCCAAAACACCTGTTATCCGTTACCACCTGTAGGAGCGAGCTTGCTCGCGAAGGTCGTCAACGATGACGCGTTCTACCTGAAGGAACGCGGCGCACTTGAGTTTTTCGCGAGCAAGCTCGCTCCTACAGTGGTTTTTTCAAAACTTTAGAACGCCCAGTCCAGGCTCAAGCCGACGCCGTGCACCTTCTCCTTGCTGGCCAGCAGGCCGTTGTAATCGAAGTTCACCCGCGCATCCTTGCTCAAGGCCAGGCTGACCCGTGCCCCGACCAACGCGGCATCGCGCACCATTGGCGCACTTTCCACCGTGAACGAAGGGCCGCCCGAGGCAAACGCCAGGTGCTGCTCCGAATCGGTGCTGCTCAGGTTGTGCTGCCAGCCCAGGCTGCCGGAGACTTCCAGTTGCTGATGGTCGTTGATATTGAAGGTCTTCAAGGCCCGCATACCCAGGGTGCTGAGCACCAGGTCACGGCTGTCGTCGCCACTTCTCAGCGCGGCGGCGTCGCCCTTCTCTTTGAAGCTGTCAGTTGCCAGGTGCACGTAGGCCAGGTTGGCGAACGGCTCCAGGGTCAGCGGTTGCAGGTTGATGCGGTACGCAGCTTCCGTGAACACCTGGGTGCTGTGGGCATCGACCTTGGCCTTTTGCTTGCCGCTGACGTCGCCGTATTGCAGGTCGCGTTTGACATCGGCGCGGTGCCAGCTGTAGGTCGCGCCACCGCTCAGGCGCCAGGCGCCGATTTCATGCCCGGCATAGGCGCCGAAATGGTAGCTGTCGACCGAGGCGCGGCTGTGGGTGCCGCTGCCCATGTTCAGCGACGTGTCGCTGTAGCCGGCCACCAGGCCAATGCGCGTGGCCTCATCGAGGGCGCCGTCCACACCGGCGAGCATGCCGCCGATAGAGGTGGTGTAGCCCGCCGTGTCGTTGCGGCTGTCGGTCTTGCCCCATGCACCCAACGCCTTGACCCACACGTTGCCACGGCTGTCGATGGCTTGGCTGGAAGCGCCCATTTCGCCATTGCGCAGGCGCCCGCCCACGGCTTCGCGTACGTAGCGGCTGTCATTGACCAGTGCGGTTTCCAGCGCCGGGTAGACTTCCCCACTCAGTTGCTGGAACGCGCCCTGGGCCGAAGCGGCCGTGGGTGCCAGCAGCAGGCTTTCATACACACCATTGCCCGCGCCCAACTGCTCGGCGGCGGCGGCCACGGCGCGCTGGTTCGGCGTGGCGGCCACACTGGCGAAGCTGTTGGTGCGTGCCACATCCAGCTGCACACCGTTGGCGGCGTAGTTCAAGGTCCCGCCGACAAACAGGTAATCAGGCAGCACCGCAGCAAAACTGCCGGTGACGCCGCCTGCCGCTTGCAGGATGTTGTACTGACGGCCGATCAGGCTTTGAGCCTGGGGCGCGCTCAACAAAGTCGGGCTGTTTTCCAGGGCCAGGGTCACGGTGCCGCCGTTGAGGGTGGCCGTGCCACCCGCGACGATGCGATCGCTGCTGGTGGGCGACAGTTCTACCGCATAGGTCGAGCCCGGTTCAAAGTTGACGTTACCCGCCACGTTCAAGGTGCCGATGGAATTACCCGGCGCCACGGTGCCGCCGCTTTTCGCGCTCAGCGAACCAATACGCCCCGAACCACCGACCACGCCGCTCTGGCTGACGGTAACGTCGGAGGTGACCGAACCATTGATTGCCAGCAAGCCCTGGTTGACCAGCGTCGGCCCGCTGTAGGTGTTGGCGCCAGTGAGCACCAAGGTACCGATGCCTTGCTTGGTCAAGCCGCCATGGCCCGAGATGTCGTTGCTCCACACATCCCGCCCGCAGTGCAGGTCATCGCACACACGCTGGGTGGGTTTGCCGGCATCCACCACCGCGCCGACACCCGGCAGGTCCGCAACGAACTGGCCGCTGCCGTAGGCGCCGTCGATACGGAACTCGGCCGGGATATCCTCAGCGGTGATAAACATCCCTGGGCCGTTGACCGCCTTGCCCAGGTTGATCATGCCCCAGCCGTACAACGAGTCGATGCCCGGCGCGCCGAGGTCGGTGGCGGTGGTCTTGAGCACGGTGGAGACCTGGTCGCCGCTCATGTATTGGAAGCGTTCCATCAGCACCGCTGCGGCGCCTGCCACATGAGGTGCGGCCATGGAGGTGCCATTTTTGTTGGCCCAGTCGGTGGTGAGGTTGTCCAGGCTGGTACCGTTGATGATCGAGCTGTAGATCTTGGTGCCGGGTGCCGATACGCAAAAGCTCGCCGCATAGCCACAACGCGAGGAGAACGTACTGATCACGTAAGGATCGGGGCTGGCAGTATTCGGGTTCTGCTGGAGGGCCGCGACGGACAGCCAGTTAGGCGCGATCTCTGGCACAAAATACGCAAGGCCGGAAATCGCATCCGGGTTGTTGAGGTTGTAGTCATTGCCTGCGGCGAAGATGGTCAGCACACCGCTGCGGGCCGCGTCGATGGCGCCTTGGTACGCACCACCGGCAACGGTGCCGAGGATCGGCCGGATGGTATTGAACTGCGCCTGGGCTTCGTTGACGGTGAAATTGGGGAACGCCGGATCGCGGCCGCCCTTGGCGTATTGATCACCGATGCCGATGCCCCAGCTGTTGTTGATGATACGCGCGCCACTGGCGACCAGCCCATCCCAGCCGGCCTTGTACACGGCGCCGTCATTGCCGAGGATGATCCCGTCTTCCGGCCCCGGGTCACCGTTTTCGGCGGTGAGGATTTGGGCGTTGAACGCCACGCCATGCATCGGCCCGCCATCGCGGTTACCGGCCGCAATGCCGCCGACATGGGTGCCGTGGTTACCCAGCTTGCCGTTGGAGTCCTTGGACGGCGTGCCGTCGTAGCGGAACGCGTCGCCCGCCTTCACCGGGATATACGGGTCGGTGTATTGGCGAATGCCCTCGGTGACAATCGTCACCACCTTGTCGGGGCTGGCGAACTCCGGGTGCTGGGCGTACACCGGCTGGTCGAAGATCCCCAGCTTGACGCCCTTGCCGGTATAGCCAGCCGCATAGGCCGTGTCGGCGTGCACGGCGCCCAGGCCCCAGTCGGCCTTGAACTCATTGCTGCGCCAGCTGGCGGCGTCGCCCAGTTTGCCGGTTTCCACATAGGGTGCAGCCTGGGCGGTTCCCAGACTTGCCAGGCAACACAGCAACGCGCCGTATGGCACGCAGCTCAGCGCCTTGAGCGGATAGCCCGGGCCTGTGTGGATGGCGGTAGTTAACCCTGACTTGCGTTTTTTCACGGTGACCTTCCTTAGTTTTCTTATTGCACGTGTGTAAATCACTTTCTCCAGAACACCGCCGCTGATCGTTCCCACGCTCCGCGTGGGAATGCGGCCCCGGACGCTCTGCGTCCCAAAGCGTGACGCGGAGCGTCACAGGAGGCGTTACCACGCGGAGCGTGGGAACGATCAGGTTCGCGGTGTCTTCAGAACTGCCAGTTCAGGCTCAAGCCCACGCCCTGAGTTTTCGCGCGCCCACCCAACTGGCCGTTGTAATCCAGGTTGACCCGTGTCGATGCATTCAGCGCCAGGCTGGCCTGCACGCCCACCAGGGCAGCGTCGCGCAGCAATGGCGCACTGCGTACGGCAAATGAAGGCCCGCCCGCGACAAACGCCAAATGCTCTTCGGACTCCACCGCCGTCAGGCTGTGTTGCCAGCCCAACGAACCGGACAGGTCCAGTTGCTGGTGGTCATTGAGGGCCAGGGTTTTCAGCGCACGCACGCCGAGGGTGCTGAGCACCGCATCACGCCGGTCGCTGCCGCGTTCCAGGGCAGCGGCATCGCCTTTTTCGTGGAAAGACTCGCTGTTCAGATGCACATAGGCCAGGTTGGCGAACGGCTCCAGGGCCACCGCTTGCAGGCGGATGCGGTACGCGGCTTCGGTGAAGACTTGCGCCGTGGTCGCGTCCAGCTTGGTTTTTTGCTTGCCGCTGACGTCACCCCATTGCAGATCGCGCTTCACGTCGCCGCGATGCCAGCTGTAGGCACCGCCGACGCTCAGGCGCCAGTCACCCAGCTCGCGCCCGGCGTACGCGCCAAAGTGATAGCTGTCGATGGACGCCGATGAATGGGTACCACTGCCCATGTTCAAGGAGCTGTCGCTGTAACCGGCGACCACACCCACGCGGGTCTGCTCATCCAGCGCGCCATCTACGCCCGCCAACAGGCCACCGATGGAGGTGGTGGAACCCGCCGTTTCAGTGCGGCTGTCGGTCTTGCCCCAGGCGCCCAGTGCCTTGAACCACAGGTTGCTTTCACCGGTCACTGGCACATGGCGCAGGCGCTCGCCCACGGCATTACGCAGTTGCAGGCTGTCGTTGATCAGCATCGCACCCACAGCCGGGTAGATTTCCCCGGACAGTTGCTGCAAGCCCTGCTGGGCCACGGCGACCGATTGCGACTGCAGCAGGCTTTCATACACCGGGTTGCCAGCGCCCAATTGCTCGGCGGCCGCCGCGACGTTGCGCTGGTTGCGGGTGGCGCCGACGCTGGCGAAGCTGGCGTCGTTGCGCCCGACATTCAGTTGCACGGCGTTGGCGGCGTAGTCGAGGGTGCCACCGAGGAACAGGTAGTTGGGCAGCACTTGCCCGAACTGGCCCTGGATACCGCCCGCTGCTTGAAGAATCGAGTACTGCCGACCAATCAGGCTTTGGGCCTCGCTCTGGCTGAGCAAGGTGGGGCTGTTTTCCAGCGCCAGCGTGACGGTGCCGCCGCCCAGAACTGCCTGGCCGCCGGCAACAATGCGGTCGCTGCTGGTGGGCGTCAGTTCCACGGCATAGGTCGAGCCGGCGCCGAGGTTTACGTCCCCTGCCACTTGCAGGGTGCCCACGGAATTGCCCGGTGCCACACGGCCGCCACTGTTTACCGACAACGCGGCAATACGTCCGGCCCCCCCCAGGGTGCCGCTGTCATTCACCGTCACTGCCGAGGCCAGCGAGCCATTGACGGCCAACAGACCGCCGTTGACGAGGGTCGCGCCGCGATAGGTGCTGTCGCCGCTGAGCACCAGGCTGCCGGCACCGGCCTTGATCAGGCTGCCCTCGTACACGCGGTTAGCAGCAGCCTGGTCGCGAGCGTTGCCGATGGCGTAGTCGGTCTGGTCCTGCTGGCTGGCAGTCGCGCCCACGCCGTTTTGCCAGCCCTTGTCGATCAGGGTTTGCTGCCAGGCGGTGTGCTCGGCACGGTCCTCGGCCTGGCGCTGGACCAGCGCCTGGTCGGAAATGCCGTTGCTCCACACATCGCCCTGCCCGGCGGCCAGGTTCACCTCCATAGGCCCGAGCAATTGCCCCGGGCCATGCATCGCCCGGCCCAGGTCAGGCACACCCCAACCAACGATGGCGTTAGGCGCCTGAGTGATCGAGCCGTCGAGCTGCGTGGCGGTGGTCAGCAGCACCTGCAAGGCTTGCTCGTTGGTCATGTAGGGATAACGTTCCATCACCAGCGCCAACGCGCCGGTGGCATGGGGCGCTGCCATCGAGGTGCCCGACTTGACCCCGTAACCACCGTCAGGAATGGTGCTGTTGATTAGCGCGCCGGGGGTAGAAATACACCAGTACTTGGCGATGCCGCACTTGTTGTATTTCTGGTTATTGGCTTTATCCAGCCCGGACACGGCGAGCCAGTGGCCTTCCAGTTCCGGCTGGAAATACGGCAAGGCCGAGCGCACGCTGGCGTTGGCATAGCCGCTGTTGCCGGCGCTGAACACGTTGATTACACCGGCCTTGGCCACGTCCGCCGCAGCGTCCAGCCAGGTGCCCCGGTTGTAATGCTGGGCGTACGCCGCGTGCATGTTGTCCAGGGTCTGGTAGCTGACGTCCTTGGGCTGGCTGCCCCAGCTGTTGTTGATGGCGCGCACGCCGGAGTCCACCAAAGCGGTGTACACGGTCTTGAAGTATTTGGGGTCTGGCGTCGGGCCGAACAGGAAGCTGTCGTTGGCGTTGGTGTTGCCCACATAGACCTGCGCGTTGTACGCAACGCCATGCATACCCACGCCGTCGCGGGCGGCGCCCATGGTGCCGGTGACGTGGGTGCCGTGGGAATCATTGTTCGGGTTGAGCGCGCCCGTGGTGCTGAAGGCGCTGCCATCGACATAGGTGCCAGTGGCGGTGACCGGGGGGGAACGGTCTTTGGAAGCTTCCGGGTGATTGGTATCGAACCCTGAGTCCAGCGCACCGATTTTCACGCCTTGGCCGCTGATCCCGGCGGCGTAGGCTTCATCGGCCTTCATGCGGCCCAGGCCCCAGTCGCTCTGGTACTCGGCGGAGCGCCAACTGGCGGGGTTACCCGGTTGGCCGGTCTCGGTGTATTGCGCCTGTGCCGCAACGGACAGCAAGAGCAAGGAACCTGCGGTGAAGGGTTTGAAACGTGGTGAATCGGTGATCATGTGCACACTCCCTATTATTGTTATTCCCTACCCTGTGGCGAGGGAGCTTGCTCCCGGTGGAGTGCGAAGCGCTCCCCCAAAAAAAGCCGGCTCCAGCTTCGCTGTCGAGCGGGAGCAAGCTCCCTCGCCACAAAACGCTCGCTCCTACAGTTTTCCATCCGGGCCAAAGGCTTCGTCCACTTTGGCCAAGTCGGTGTCACGCAAGTTGCCCGCGTAGTAGTGCAATTTGGTCCAGGCCATCAAGTAGTCATAACGCGCCTGGGCCAGGTCGCGGCGGGTGCTGTACAACTGCTGTTCGGCGTTCAGCGCGTCGAGGTTGACGCGCTCGCCGCCGAGAATGCTCTGCTTGGTCGACACCACCAGCGCCTCGGCGGATGCGAGCGCTTTCTGATAGGCGCGCAACTTACTCACGCCCGACAGGCACGCACTGAACTGGCGACGCAGTTCGATCAGGGTTTCCCGGGTCTTGCCTTCCAGCTCGTACTCCGCCTGCTCCATCGCGCGGCTGGCCTGGCGGGTGGAGGCCGAGATACCGCCACCGGCATACAGCGGCATGCTCACTTCGACGCCGATGGTGTTGGTGTCGTAGCGCTGGTTATAGGTGTTGCCGCTGTCGGACTCCTGCTTGCGCGAGGTGGCATACGCGGTGATTCTGGGCAAATGCCCGGCACGGTTGCGTTCCACTTCATAGCGCGCTACTTCCAGGGACTGGCGCTGCGAAGCCAGCACGGGGTTGTTGGTCAGCGCCAACTCATGCCAGGTGTCGTAGTTGGCCGGGGTCAGGGTGAACGCGGCAAAGCTCTGGTTCAGCGGTGCCAGGTCGTTGATATTGACGCTTTGCACGCCGATCAACGCGCCCAGCTCCCGGAGCGAGGCGTCCTGCTCATCCAGGGCCTGGATCTCTTCGGCGGTGGCCAACTCGTAGCGCGACTCGGCTTCAAGGATATCGGTGCGCGTGCCCTCGCCTTGCTGGAACAGGTGCCGGTTCTGCTGGAACTGTTGTTCGAACGCCTTCTTCTTGGCCCTGGCGATGTCGATCTGGTCCTGGGCAAACAGCGCCTGGGTGTAATAGCTCAACACCCGCACCAGCAACGCCTGGCTCTTGTCGCGAAAGCTTTCATCGGCGAACAGCGCCTGGGCCACGCCCTTGCGGTAGTTGGCGTAGGCTTCGTAGTCGAACAGCGGCTGTTGCAGGCTGAAGGTGGAGCCGTAGCTGTTGTAGTTGCGGTCGTCGCGGTAACTGCCGCCGCGCCCGTCAGGCAGGTGCGCTTCGGAATTGTTGCGGCCCTTGTTGTAGTTGTAGGACAGCCGCGGCAGCAAGCCGGCGCGGCCAATGGTGCGGTTTTCGAGGCCGGCGTCGCGCTCCTTGATGGCGCCGAGAAACACCGGATCGTTGCGCAGGGCCTGCTCGTAAACATCGAACGGCCCCATAGCGGCCTGGGCACTGCCACACACCAGCAATAGCGAAATGAACACTGGCTTCATGCTCATTCCTCAGTCAACGCGGAGCCGGCGCGGTCCAGCAGCGGCTTGAACAGGTAATTGAGCAAGGAGCGCTCGCCGGTGCGTACGAACATCTCGGCGGGCATACCGGGCTTGATCACCAGGCCGTTGAGTTTTTCCATCGCCGCCTCGCTCACGCTGGTGCGCAGCACGTAGTACGGCGCACCGGTCTTTTCATCGAGCATCTGGTCGGCGGAGATCAGGCTGACTTCGCCCGGCACCCGTGGCGTGCGGCTTTGGTTGAAGGCGGTGAAGAGGATGTCTACAGGCAAGTGTGTGCCGACCTTGTCCACCAAATGCACCGGCAGGTGCCCTTCTACTTCCAGGCGTGTGCCCTGGGGCACGATCTCCAGCAGGGTTTCACCGGCGCGCACCACGGCGCCTTCGGTGTGCACGCTGAGGTTGACCGCGATGCCATCGGCCGGCGCGTTGATCTCGCTGTGTTGCAGGTTGAAGCCGGCGGAGGTCAATTGCTGTTCAAGGGTCAGGCTGCGCAGTTGCGCGTCGGCCAGTTGGCTGCGCACTTCCTTCTGATACTCCTCGCTGTGCTGCTGTAACTTGAGGCGCGATTCGACAATGCCCTGCTCTATCCGGCCGCTTTCACCGGCGTTTTGCGCAAGGTCCTGCTGCACCTGGGATAACTGGCGCTGGTAGTCCATCAGGCGGTTGCGCGGGATGTAGCCGTTGTCGGCCAAGGGTTGCAGGTTGCTCAGTTGCGCGCGCAGGGATTGGGCCTGGGCGGTCAAGTCACTGCGGGCACGGCGCATACCACTTAGCTGAGAGTTGGCGCCCTCGATGCTGGCGCGGATCCCGGCTTGTTCACGGGCAAACGCGTCGCGACGGCTGCTGAACAGTTGGCGCTGGCCTTCCAGCACCAGCATCAAGGCCGGATCGGGGTTGGCGCTCAGCTCAGCAGGAAAGGTAATACCGGGCAGGTTGTCACGCTCGCTCTGCCAGCGCGCCACACTGGCCCAGGCCATGCGGTACTGGGCTTGCAGCGATTGCACATCGGCCTGGTTCTGGGTCTGGTCGAGACGAAACAGCGGCTGGCCTTGCTTGACCAGTTCGCCCTCCTTGACCAGGATGCGGCTGACCACGCCGGGGCTGAAGGTTTGTACCGCCTTACGCTTGCCGGACACCACCACTGTGCCTTGGACCGGTATACCTTGATCCAACGGTGCGAGGCTGGCCCAGAGGAAAAAACCACCGGCACCGACAATGGTCATCACCCAGCCCATTTTTACGAAAAAGCCGGCATCGCGTTCTTTAATTTGAGGTTCAACAGTAAGGCTGCTCATGCGCCTGGATTCCTTCCGGCCTGGTAGTGACGACTGAAGCTGACACCGGGTTTTTCTTTCGGCGCTTCCTGCTGCCCTGCCAAGGCCCGCAGCACTTCCTGGCTGGGCCCGAATGCCTGCAACTGGCCTTCGCCGAGCACCAGCAATTTATCGGCCTGGGCCAATGCCGAGGAACGATGGGTGACCAGCACCACGCTGCTGCCCTGGGCTTTCATTTGCATGATGGCGCTGGCCAATGCGGCTTCGCCGACGGTGTCGAGGTTGGAGTTGGGTTCGTCCAGCACGATCAGGCGCGGCCCGCCGTACAGGGCGCGGGCCAGGGCCACGCGTTGTTTCTGGCCGCCGGACAAGCCACCGCCGTTGTCGCCCAGCACGGTGTCGTAGCCTTGGGGCAGGCGCAGGATCAATTCATGCACACCGGCCTGTTGCGCGGCCTTGACCACCCGCTCCGGGTCGGCCTCGCGAAAGCGCGCGATGTTGTCGGCAATGCTGCCGCTGAACAGCTCGATGTCCTGGGGCAAATAGCCGATATGCGGGCCAAGGTCGTCGCGGTTCCAGCGGTGAATATCCGCGCCGTCCAGGCGCACGGTACCGGCCAGGGTCGGCCACACGCCCACCAGCACACGGGCCAGGGTGGACTTGCCGGAGCCCGACGCACCGAGCACGCCCAGCACTTCACCGGCAGCCAGGTTGAAGCTGACCTGATGCAGGGTCGCCATGCGCCGCCCCGGCGGGCCGGCGCTGACCTGTTCGAAACTGACCTGGCCGTGGGGCGCAGGCAAAGCCATGTGCTCGACCTCTGGCGGGAATTCGCGCAGCAGTTCGTCGAGGCGCTGGTAGGCCAGCTTGGCCGAGCTCCATTGCTTCCACACTGCAATCAATTGGTCGATGGGGCTGAGTACGCGGCCCATCAAGATGGAGCCTGCGATCATCATCCCGGCGGTCATGTCGCCCTTGATCACCAGGTAGGCGCCCAGGCCCAGCACCAGTGATTGCAGGCACAGGCGCAGGGATTTGCTTAAAGAGGTGATGATCGAACCGGTGTCACTGGCCTGGTTCTGCAAGCCCAGGAACTGCGAATGCACGCCAAACCAGCGTTGGCGCAACGCGCCGAGCATGCCCATGGCCTGGATGGTTTCGGCGTTATGCAAATGGCTGGTAGCCAATTGGGTGGACTGCTGCGAATAACCACTGGCCTCGCCCAGTGGCTTTTTGGTCAGGTATTCGTTAAGGCACGCCAGGCCAATCAACAACACTGCGCCGGCCGTGGCCAGCACGCCGAGCCACACATTGAAAAGGAAAATCACGAACAGGTAGATCGGGAACCACGGCGCATCGAAAAACGCAAACAGCGCCGGCCCCGTGATGAATTGGCGCAGAGCGGTCAGGTCGCCCAAGGATTGCCCGGCATGCCCCTGGCCACGCTGCAGGTTGCGTTCGAACGCGGCTTTGTACACGCGCAAGTTAAAACGTCGCTCCAACTGGCTACCAATGCGGATCACGATAAAGCTGCGCACCACTTCCAGCAGGCCGATAAACGCAAAGAAGCCTACGACCATCAGCGTCAACATCACCAGGGTGGTTTCATTCTGGGAGGACAACACACGGTCATACACTTGCAGCATGTAAATCGAGGGCACCAGCATTAATAGGTTAATCAATGCCGTGAAACAGCCAACGCTGATCAAAATACTCTTGTATTCACCCAGCGCCCTGAATAAGGGCGCCACCCCATGGGACTTCGCCATATTAATTGTTTTTCCTTGCAGCGAATTACGCAAAAGGGTCACCCCTACCAAGTAGGGTACGGCCGCCTAACAAATCGAGTTATATGCTTATAACTTTTAATTAAAGTTTTCGTTGCAGCCTTACAACTTCGCCCGCTTTAGTGCGGGCTTGATAGTCGCCTTCTTTCTGGCGATTCAAATGGGTAATCCCAGAGCCTTCAGCGTTAAACAGCCAAATACCATCCGGCGTGGGCGACCACGTCAGCGGCTTGTCGCCCAGCCATTGCTCGGCACAGGCGATATCGCCCTCCAAGGCGTTGGCTTGCTCCACTAACTTGAGCGCGCACACCTGACCCTGCTGCTTCAGCTCCCACTGCCCGGCAAGCTGCGCGGAGGTGGGTAATACAAGACTGCTAGCCATTGCGTGGGCTCCTGCCGACACGAACAACACCTGCACAACACAGGCGATCAAATGGGAAAAACGTGGCATATCCAACTCCAGCCTGGAGCGCGGCACCGAAGCGCCGCGCGCTTTACATCAGGCTACGATGTCACTGGCAGCCGCCTGGCCAACGGTGGTGACGAGGAAATCCGCCACGCCGTGCCCGGAGAAGTCCACGGCCAAGGTGCCCAGGTTGGTACCTGAGGCATAGCTCAGTACAGCATCGCCGGCATGCCCGGTAAATGCGTTGACGAAGGTCACGCCCGCACCCTTGGTGATACCGGACAGGTCGATCTTGTCCGAACCCGAGGTGAAGTCAAAGATCTTGTCCGCAGCCCCTGGCTTGGAGTCGGAACTGGCACCGTACACGAAAGTGTCGCTGCCAGCGCCGCCCCACAGCTGGTCCGCACCGCCGCCGCCGTAGATGAGGTCGTTGCCGGCCCCGCCCTTGATGGTGTTGGCGACTTGGTTACCAATAATCAGGTCGTTGCCCGAACCACCGAATGCGTTCTCGATGGTGACGCCCTTGGCGATGGACACGTTGCCCACCAGGCCGCCCACATCAGAGAACGAGGTGGCAGTGAGGTTGATCTTCTGGTTCTGGGTAAAACCGGAAAAGTCCAGGGTGTCGTTGCCGCCACCGTCCCATACCGAGAACACCAGCTTGTCGGCATTGGAAGTGGCGCTGAGGAAATCACGCCCGGTGTTGGAGTTGAACCCGTAGGTGGTGTCCGTGGCGCGGGTGCTGAGGTTGGCACCGTAGAGCTTCTGGATCGCGGCAATGTCGTCGATCAGCGGGCCGGAAGCGTAAGCCTCGACGCCGCCTTTGCTGAAGTTCTGGTTGGTGTTGCTCTCGCTCCAGTAACTCATGAGGCTATAGCCACGCGTGTCCTGTCCATAGGTTGCGTCGTTATAGGTCGGGTTGCCGTTCCCGGCGTTGTAGTCGCCAGGGTGAGCCAGGCCCAGGGTGTGGCCGATTTCGTGGGTCAGGGTCTGCCGGCCATAGTTGTTCAGGTCCGGGGTCTTGTTCGGCGTGTAGCTGTTGTTTGTCAGGTACCACGAGGTGCCGTCGTAGCCTGCACCGGTACCGGGCAGGTAAGCGAAGGCCGCGGCGCCGTCCTGGCCACTGCTGTAGTTGCCGAACGTCATGTGGCCGTCACCGCCGGAAGCCTTTTCGGTAAAGGTCACGTTGGCGACATCCGACCAGGATTGCATGGCCAGTGCGGCCTGTGCTTTCTGCTGGGCGTTGAACTGGCTGAACCCTGAGATGCCATGTTTGTTCATGGTGCTCTGGGTAGCCGAGGTGAGGAAGGTGTAGGTCAGATCGATCTTGCCGTTGCCATCAAAGTCCCGGTACGCAGCACCATCCCGCAGCAGCTGGGTCGCTGCCTGGTCCACGGTGTAGGACGGTTTGCCATTGACTGTGAGGTTACCGCCACGGTCATACAAATGGCTGAAGCTATCGATTTGCGAGTAAGCAGTGCTGGCTTGCGCGGCAGATACAATAGCTTTGTCTTTTACTTTTGACATAAACGTACTTCCTTGTTTGCAAGTGCATCAGTCTTTGTTCGATAGGAACCTCGCGGGCGAGGATAGTCCTATCACTCACCTCTTTTGAAGGCGTAAGAAAACTGACACAACTTGAAATCTTTCGTCTACATCTATTTCCATCGCACAATTGTGACGCAGGTTCAAGTTGAAGAAGTCGCACGCAGTGTTTATTGGGGGCCGTTGCGTTTGTGTGGCCGAATCGGCGCTCACCACTATTTAAATATTAAATACAAGTAAAGCCACTCTAAGTGAGCGGCCGACTTGATTAATGGATCCAATATATTGTCACGGTGTCATTAGCAACATTAAAGAGCCACTATTCGCACTATTAAAGTGCGCTGTCCCCCATTACCGGGACATACTCCAGCCACACTGTTGCAGGGCTGCCAAGAGGGTTTCGCCAGCCAGGCCCGGCACCTTGACGCCGTCTTGGGTGGTCATGTCTTCACCTGCCAGAATGGCATTGATGATCGCCTCCTCCACCGCCTCTGCCGCCGCGCTGAACAGCGGCGAAATATGATCGTTGTTGACCATCTGCAACCCGGTGCTGAGCGGCAGGTCCTTGCGCCCATAGTCGGCCGGCGGCAAATCACGGTTACCGGTGGCAAAGGCCAGGAACAGGTCGCCGCTGGAATCCTCGGTGCCGCCACCGGTGCGCGCAATGCCGATGGACGCGCGCTGTGCCAGGCGCTGGCATTGGTGGGGCAGCAAGGGAGCGTCAGTGGCGATGATCACCACGATGGAGCCCATGCCGGGAGTGCCACGCTCGGCAAAGGGCGAAGCAATATCCATCAAGTGACGGCCCACCGGGTAGCCATCGACCCGTAGCTCCTGGCGCTTGCCATGGTTGGCCTGCACCAGTACGCCGACGGTCCAGCCGCCCTGCTCCGTTGGCAACTGCCGTGACGCAGTGCCGATGCCGCCCTTGAACTCGTGGCAAATCATGCCGGTGCCACCGCCTACCGCGCCTTCCTGCACCCGGCCGCTTTCAGCCTGGTCCAGGGCCTGGCGCACATGCTCAGGGCGAACATGCTGGCCCCAGATATCGTTGAGCAGGCCGTCATAAGTTTCCATGACCACCGGCATGCACCAATACACCGCCGGGTCCGCCAGACGCTCGCGCTCCAGGGCGATCAGGCTATCGCGCACTACCCCGATACTGTGGGTGTTGGTAATGGCCATCGGCGTGGTCAACAGCCCCGCCTCGCTGATCCATTCAAGCCCCGTGGCGTCGCCATTGCCGTTGAGCACGTGGTAGCCGGCAAAACAGGGTTGATGTCGCGCTTCCCCGGCACGCGGCTGGATCAGCGTGACGCCGGTGCGTACCTGCTTGCCGTCGACATGCGCCTTGAGCGTGGCATGGCCGACGCGAACGCCGGGAACATCGGTGATGGCATTCAATTCGCCGGGCATGCCCAGCCCCAACGTGATGCCCAATTGACGTGCACGCATACCCACTCCTTACAGTTTCTGAAACGCCGGACTCAACCGGCCACTGATGCAATACAAAATCACCGACAGGGCCAGCAAGCCGATGATGATCATGATGTCGCGTACCGAGGCCTCAAGGATCAAGGTGACCAGCAGGTAACCGGCACCGAGCACCGCCAGCAATGCCGGCAGCGGCCATAACGGCATGCGATAGGGATGCTCGCGATCACGCAGCAGCACCCGGCTCATCAGCGCGCTCAGCGCGACCACCAGGTACACCAGCATGATCAGCAGCACGCTGAACGAGGTCAGGTCGGCCAGGTTAGAACTGAAGCTCAACAGCGCCGAGGGTATCGCCAGGAACAGCGTCGCCAGCCACGGCGAGTCCCAGCGCGGGTGAATACGCGTGAACAGCTTGTTGATACTCGGCGTCCACAGCGCATCGCGACCGCTGCTGAACACCACCCGGCCGATCTGGATCACGATGGCGACGATCGCGTTGAACACCGACAGGAAAATCCCGGCACTCACCAGCCGTGACAAGGTTTCATTGCCATGACTGGTCAACAGGTAGCCGATCGGGTCGGGGCTGCTGATCATCTCGCTCAGGGACGGCGCGCCAATCAACAGCGCGGTGATCGGTACCAACTCGATGACCACCACCAACCCCAGGGACCAGAGCACCGCCTTGTGCACGCCCTTGCCGCCGCACTTCATGTCTTCGGCCAGCAACACCGCTGGGCCGTAGCCGTTGAACGAGAACAGGCCGATGCCGACGGCACCGATCACCAACGCCCAGGGCGCCAGGTGCAACACGCCGTTTTCGACGATTTGTGGCTGCAGCAACACACTGGCCGGCTGCACCGGATTACCGAAGCCCATCACCACAATCACCAGCAACGCCGCCACTTCCAACAGCAGGCAGGTGCCGGTGATCCAGGCGTTGAGCTTGATATTGAGGATGCCCAGGGCGTAACTGCATACCACGATCACCAGGGCGACAGTTTGCGCGTCGAATGTCGTGCCCAGAGCGTTATTCAGATAAGTCGCCGCACCGGTCGCCAATACCGGCGGGATGAACAACAACATCACCAGCACTGTCAGGAAGGTGGCATAACCGGCCATGCCACCAAACACCCGCTTGGCGTACACGTACTCGCCACCGGCGCTGTTATGGGCGCGGCCGAGCTCGGCGTAACAAAAGGCAAACATCAATGCGAGCAACGCCGCCATCACGAATGCCAGGAACACGCCACTGCCCGCCTGCTGGATGGCAAATGGGGCGATCACAAAGACGGAACTGGCCGGCGTTACCGCTGAAACGGTAATAGCCACTACATCAAAGACGCTCAGGGTGGGCTTGAGCACGCCATCGGGCGCGGGGGTAGCACTCATATCGTTATCCTCTGTCGTTGTTTTTGGTGTGAGGCAGAAACGAAAAATGATTTTTCCTCGGGATATGCTTCCCGTTGGACAGTGACGACGTTATCGGTTGGCAGGGCTGTCGGCCAATTCCCCTATTGGCGTACTCCCCTTGACGGTGCCCGCCAGAAGCCTAACCCTTGGCCGATCATTTGAGGGTGGGGATGTTGAGATGAACCTGTTCCGGGAAATAGGTATGCACGCGGGGTTGGGCCGCACCCTGTCTCAGATCGGCACCGAGCGGTTCTGGAAGCAATTGGTGCTGTTATTGCACCAATGCCTGCCCTTCGATAATGCCCTGGCGATTTTCTACCCGCTGGATGGTCCGCCCCAGGCCCTGGAAGAGTACGACGCCCAGCCCAGCAGCAAGCCCGCGTCGATGCTGGTGTACCTCAACGGCCTGTACCTGCTTGACCCGTTTTACCAAGCGTGCCGCGAGCATTATGCCAGCGGCGTTTACCGCCTGGAGGAAGTGGCGCCGGACCATTTTCGCCAGAGTGAGTACTTCCTCAATTATTTCCATGACAATGTGCTGGAAGACGAAGTGCAATTGATCCTGCAATTGCCCGGCGCCGGCACCCTGTCGCTGTCACTGGGCATGCAGCGGCGCTTCAGCTTTGAAGAAACCGGGCTGTTGACCACACTGTCGGCGTGGGTGTTGCCGCTCATGCAGCAGCATTGGCAGCAAAGCACCGAGCGAGCACCAGCCATGGACAGCCAGATTCGCGATGCCCTGAGTCATTTCGGCAGCGGTGTGCTGTCGGACCGCGAACTGGAAATCGCCCGGCTGGTGTTGCGTGGGTTCTCCTCCAAGGCCATGGCCGAACGCCTGAAGATCTCGCCGGACACCGTAAAAGTGCACCGCAGGCATTTGTACGCCAAGCTGGACATTTCGTCGCAACCCGAGCTGTTTTCGTTATTCATTCAGTCGTTGGGGCATGACTTGGAGAATCCATAGGCTTAGTCCGAATGAAAGAAATTAATATGCTGCGGCAAAAGATTTACGCCATCAACGCGTATAGAAAAGTTCGGCCCTTCAGGGTTGACCTTGATAGTCAAAGTGCTCACGCCAAACTCATGAGTCAGTTGCACATCCCCCACTTCCACGGGCGGGCCTGGCTGAATATTAATAGCTGAGATGTTGTGGTCTTTTAATACCCCGGCCACATCGATTTCATCCTCCTTGGGGTTGAAATTCAAGATAGTGTCCGGGTCATCGCTAAGGGAGTCGGTGCTTTTTTCATATTTGAATGTGTTTTCACCCTGGCGCCCCACCAGCTGGTCGGCACCGCCACCGCCGATGAGCACCGAGGGCTCGCCACGCCTGGCTTCGAGGCGCTCACGCTGGTCTGTGCCGCGCAAAGTGGGCGGGCTGTTTTCCGGGTGGGTCCACGTGCCGCCAGTGGGAAGGCTTTGTATGGAAGACATATAAGTCACCTGTCAGATAATGAGTGTATGTGAAAGTGTTACGCGTTGCGGATTGAAATCTCTCACGCAGGCAATAACACTTTCCACTCCAAATAATTGACATCACATGTCATAACTATGACGTGATTATTTATCCCACCCAGTACCGATGACTTGTCGGCCTTCCTGGGGGCGCTGTTTTCATGTTAATCAACGCCCCGTACGAATGGTATTCCAAACCCGAGTACGCACCCGGTCGATGTTCAACGGCATGGCTTGCAGCGCAAACAACTTGCCCATCATTTCCGCGCTTGGATACACCTTGGTATCGGCCTTGATCGCCGGGTCTACCAGGCTGTCGGCCGCCGCGTTGCCGTTAGCGTAGTGCACGTAGTTGGTGATACTCGCCATCACGTCCGGGCGCAGCAGGTAGTTCATGAACGCATAGCCGGCTTTCTCATTGGGTGCGTCGACGGGCATGGCGACCATGTCGAACCAGATTGCCGCGCCTTCCTTGGGAATGTTGTAGCCGATATTCACGCCGTTCTTGGCTTCTTTGGCGCGGCTTTCGGCCTGCCGGATGTCGCCGGAGAAACCGACGGCGACACAGATGTCCTCATTGGCCAGGTCGGCGGTGTATTTCGAGGAATGGAAATACGCCACGTAAGGTCGCACTTTCATCAGCAAGGCTTCGGCCTTCTTGTAGTCTTCGGCTTTTTTGCTGTGGTGCGGCAAGCCCAGGTAATTCAGCGCGGCTGGCAGCAGTTCGGGGCCGTTGTCGAGGATGGCGACGCCGCATTTTTGCAGCTTGGCCATGTTTTCCGGCTTGAAGATCAAGTCCCAGGAATCCACCGGGGCGTTGTCGCCGAGTACCGCCTTGACCTTGTCGATGTTGTAGCCGATACCCGTGCTGCCCCACAGGTACGGGAAGCCGTGGGCATTGCCGGGGTCGTTGTTTTCCAGGGCATTGAGCAGCACCGGGTTGAGATTTTTCCAGTTGGGCAACTGGCTCTTGTCGAGCTTTTTCAGGGCGCCGCCCTGGATCTGCCGCGCCATGAAATGGTTGGAGGGGAACACCACGTCGTAGCCCGATTTACCGGTCATCAGCTTGCCGTCGAGGGTTTCGTTGCTGTCGTACACGTCATAGGTGAAACCGATGCCGGAGTCTTTCTGGAAATTCCTGGTGGTGTCCGGCGCGATGTAGTCCGACCAGTTATAGATCTTCACGGTCTCGGCGGCCTGGCTGATAGAGGCCACCCACATCAAGGGCAACAGGGCAATGGCTTTCATGGTTCGATTTCCTGGCGGTTTTAGGCTGTTTTTATGGCAGGCGATCAAGGATCAAAGCGTTACAGAATCAAAACATAGGTCTTGCGCACGGTTTCCTGGATATCCCAGATACCGGTGCTACTGGCTGGCAACATCAGTGCGTCTGGCAGAGGGGTGTTCAGCGTGTCTTTGAATTGGGTGATGCTCATGGTTTTTCCCCTGTGGGTGACGAGTCAGTGCATGAAACCTTCCATAAAACCGGCAAGGCTGGTCGCCAGCTTGCGGCGCCAGGGCGCAGTGTTGGGGTTGGCCAAAACCTGGTCTTCATGGACAAAACTACGGATGATCGCGTTGTACCCCAGCCAGCGGCACGGCTCCGGCTCCCAGGCCTTGAGTGCTTTGAGGCCACCTTCGCGAATTACCCAGGGTTGTTGGGTCAGCAGGGTGTCGCGGCCGAGGATCAAATCGGCCAGGGTGCGGCCGCCGAGGTTGGTGGCGCCCACGCCCTCCCCGCCATAGCCGCCGGACAGTGCGACGCCGGTGCTGTGGTCACAGAGCATGTGTGGTCGAAAACGGCGCGACATGCCGAGGTTGCCGCCCCAGGAATGAGTAATCCTGGCCTTTTTCAGCTGTGGGAAGAGTTCGCCAAACAGGTAGCGACGCAACTCCACTTCGCTGTCGGTCAGGTCGAAGTTGTGCCGCAACTTGCCGGCAAATTGATAGCCACCACGGGCGCCGAAGACCAGACGATTGTCGGCCGTACGCTGGCCGTAGGTGACTTGTCGGCTGCTCTCGCCAAAGGCCTGACCCTGACTGAGCCCGATGTCTGCCCAGGTGCTGGCCGGCAGCGGTTCGGTGGCGACGATCAAACTCTGCACCGGTAACTGGTAGCGGCCCAATAGGGGCAAGGTATTGGCGTAACCCTCGACCGCAGGCACCACCCAGGCGGCGCGCACGCTGGCCTTGGCGGTGCGCAGGCCGCCGGACTGCCAATGGGTCACGGGGCTGTTTTCGTAAATGGTCACGCCCAGGCTCTCAACGGCCCGCGCCAGGCCACGCACCAGCTTTGCCGGGTTGATCGTCGCGACGTGGGGGGCATAGATGCCGCCATAAGGCTTGGCAATGCGGACCTGCTCGGCCAATTGCTGCGGGTTGAGCCAGCGGTAGTCGTCTTCGGTGAGGCCCTGGGCGTACAGCTTGTCCAGATAGCGGCGCAGGCTGCCCTCCTGCTCGGGGTAGCGTGCCGCGCAATACAAGGCGCCGCCTTTGCGGTAGTCGCAGTCAATGCCCTCGCGAGCCAGCACCCGAGCCACTTCATCGGGAATACCGTGCAGCAGGTCAAACGAAGCGCGCCGGTGCTGAGGGGCAAGCTCAGCCAGCAGGCGGTCTTCCCCCAAGAGGTTGCCCATCAACCAGCCACCATTGCGACCGGATGCGCCAAACCCAGCAGTCTGTGCCTCGATGATCGCGATTTTCAGCTCGGGGGCCTGGCGCTTCAGGTAATAGGCGGTCCACAGGCCGGTGTAGCCCGCGCCAATAATCGCCACATTGACGTCCAGGTCGTGCTCCAGCGACGGGCGCGCTACCAGCGGCTCGTCCAACTGGTCCATCCATAAACTGATACTGCGCCATGCTGGCATGCCAGGCTCCCCTACCTCGGTTCGATAGGGTCGATCCTAGAGCGCAGCGTCAGAGGCTGTCTTGCGCGCGTGCACGCACAGAAATTTGTTTGAGGTACGCCTTGGGCGATTGCCCGGTGTGCTGGCGAAAAGCGCTGTAGAAAGCCGAGAGTGAATTGAAACCGGCGGCAAAGGCCAACTCATCGACTTTGACCGGCGCGGTGGCGTGGTCCAGCGCGGCCAGTAAATGCTGGAGTCGCGCCTGGTTGACGTAGCGATAGAAGCTCTGCCCCAGCACTTGGTTCAGCAGGTAGGACATCTGGTTGCGACTGTAGCCACAGGCCTTGGAGACCCGCTGCAGGTCCAGCTCCGGGTCCAGGTACGGCTGTTGACGCTCAAAATATTGTTGCAGGTCATTGGCCATATAACCCAACTGCTGGGGCGACAGGCCCAGGCGGCTGACCGTAGGGCGCAGTGCCTGGGCGGGTTGCTCGTGCACCAGGGACGCATATTCATTCACCCGCCAGATCAACCCGTCGCGCACCGTAATGGCCTCACTGGTACGAAACGACACCAGGCCCTGGCCTCCACGCAACGTGATGCGGTACTGGATAAACGCCGTATCGCCATCGGCGCGGATGCGGTCAGTGTGTTCAATGGCCTCATCTGCCTCACGGGGCATGCTGGCTTGCAAGTACTCGCGCAACTCGGCATAGCCCACCACACGGTTCTGGAAGAAATCGTGGTACTGGATCTCGGGATGGTAGTAAGCCATCACCCCGTCCAGATCGCGATGGCGCCAGCACAGGTGGTGGCGCAGCACCAGCGCGCCGGTAGCGTGGGAACTCTGACACTCATCGTCTGGGGCGATGTCGGGCATATTGGGCTCTACGGCGGGAGAAAATGCTTGAGAGTGCCGAAGTTTACCCGCCCCTTCAATGGTCAAATCGAGCGCCTGACTAATGGCCTTTTGCCTATTCCTCTGTAGGACATGATCCATATCAAAATTAGGCGAAAGAACCGCCGAACGGGATCAAAAAAGTCACCTTGCAGTTGCGAACGAATGCTATTTTTAAGCCCTTAGATGTCATGACCAGCTAAGGTCCTGGCCCCTGCCGCGAGCTAAAGGAAGCGCTCAATGAACAAGGTGGGCAACATGAACAAAGTGACATTTCCCAACGCCTGCCAGCTGATGCGCTGGCATTTTCACCCGATGGGCTTCGAGGGCAGCATGGACGCCCCCGGCAGCATGATCGCCCGCCTGTTCGACCGAGCCAGTGGCGAGACGTTGATCGCTATCGCGGGGATTCCGTGCGCTACGGTGATGAACGCGGCTGATGTGGAGCGCATTATCGAGGCCGTGGAGGATGAATTGGAGAGTTTCGTGCCGCCGTTGTCGTTGCGGGCGTAAGGCGGGGCTAACCGCCCACTCTGACGGTAACCACGATGCGAAGCGAGTCGCTCTTGATCTTGATCTGCTTTTGATCTTGATCTCAGGCGCCCCGTTAAACCACGCTGGCCGAATGCAGGCTTGAATTCGTGGGTAACCCGGCAGGACGCCGGGTTAGCCGCCCCGCGCCATGGATGGCGCGTGGCGGCGGCCCACGGATTCAAGCCTGCGTTCGGGCACACCGAGCCTAGGCGAGGTGCCGAGTGGTGGGGCAAGAGCGTTTTGCTTACTTTGCCGCTTTTGCAAAGTGAGCCGCTGTCAGAGCGGAACCCTAAGCGGCCGTTACCGCAGGAATGGATATGCACTCGGTATAACGGTGTCGACTGTGAGGCCGTCTTCGCGAGCAAGCCCGCTCCCACATTTTTGATCGTGGGGTTTCAGGTAGATAGGTATCGGCTGGTAGGCCGTCATCGCAGGCAAGCCAGCTCCCACATTTTCGATCGTTGGGGTGTCAGGTAGGTAGGCGTCGGCTGGCAGGCCGCCATCGCAGGTCAGCCAGCCCCCTTCGGTGCACGCTGATCATCAAAAAACGCCTTCCTGCCATCCACCCGCTCAGACGCCCTGGGCACATTCACGCCTTGGCCTTCCGGCTTCTCCACATACCAATAGCAATGGCTGACCGCCCGGGTAATCCCCACATAGGCCAGGCGCAACACTTCGTCTCTCTGGGCATTGTCATAAGGCTCGCTGTCGCCCTCCTTACCCAAGCCCGCCATGCGATAGACCTGATTCTTGTACGGCGAGCTGGTGACATGCTGACAGTCACCCAGCAAAACCACCGCATCCGCCTGCAGGCCCTTGGCACTGTGATACGTCAGCTGTTTCAACCTGCGCGCCTGAGGCGCCAAGCTAGAATCCACATTAACCACAGACTGAATTTGCTCCTGAATCAATAACTTATCACTACTTCTTCGATAAAGCATCAGGATCGAATCGCCCCGCTGATAGTGCTCCTGCAACCGCTGCCCCAGTGCCGCGTCGTCACGTTCCAACACCGTGACGGGCACCAGCGCCTTGGGCTCGCCACTGGCCCTGGCCTTCTTGCCCGGGATGGCCGGCGCGCTACGGACGATATGTTCGGCAGCGTCGATGATGTGCTGGTGGCTGCGGTAGTTCTCCCCCAGCATCACGCGGGTGGTGCTGGGCGAAACAAACTCCTTGTTGAACTCCATGAAGTACTTGGGCGAACTGCCGCGCCAGCCATAGATCGATTGCCAGTCATCCCCCACGCACAGCAAGGATGAGCGTTGCGCACCGCGCCCGACGTGCATGGCCGGCCCACGGCTGCGGATTTCCCGCAGGCTGGCGCGGATCCAGGACACGATCTGCGGCGATACGTCCTGGAATTCATCAATCATCAGATGCGACATCGGCCGCAACAACGGATCGCTGAGCAGCTTGAGGTTCTCCGGGGTGTTTTCGCCAAACAGCGAGAACATTCGGTTGTAGGTCATGATCGGCGGCGATTGTTCCAGCAGGTGATCTTCCAGCGCCTTCCAGAAAATGCTCAGGGCCTCGAAGAACAGCCGATCCGGGTCATCCTTGGCAAAACTCATCTGGCCAACCGCCGTGGGCACATCCAAGCCGAGGTTTTCGATAAACCCGGCTGCCATGACAAAACTGTCCAACAGGGGCGCCGAAGCGAGTTCGCCTTTGACCTTGTAATCAAAGCCAGGCCCGGCTGTGGCATCGCCGCCCAGGCTGCTCAAAAGGCGCCTTGAAGAATCGTAATTATCCAGCCATATCAGTGGTTTATTACAGAAAGCTTGAAACAAGGTGCGTTTTACTGCCCATTCTGCGCGCACCGAGAGTTTCGAGTTCGGCCGACTGATCTGCGGGTTTTCACGCCCATCGAACCCCAGCACCACCCAGGCATCCAGCTCCGGGATGTAGCCGTGGCAATGAAATTGCGCGCCGTTGATTTCAAAGGCCTGACGGCTGGGTTCGATGCCTTTGATCGGCCAGGCGCCGGCGCGAAACCATAAGTCTTCAATCACATCACAGAGTTCTTCATCGCGCTTGGCCGCCAATTCAGTCACGGCCATGCGCTTTTGCACGTCCGGATGATCGCGCTCCAGCTCCTTGAGCTGAAGGCCATGGCGGGCCAAGGGTGCAATCAACTCGCGAAAACGCTGATGGCGGCCATACAAGTGGTGATAACAAGCGTTCATCTGCTGCCGCTGGGCGTCACTGATACGCAGGTCGAAGGCGTTGCTGTCGGCATCTTCAAAACCACCGCTGAGGTTCTCAAAGGCCTGCAGCCGCTCAAAACCCGGCAGGCTGCGCACCATCGGCAGGATGCGCGAGTGAAAGGTGCGCACCACGGCCTGGGCTTCTTTGCTGCCAAGGGGTTGGCCCCACAGGCTGAGAATTTCCATGAGTTTGTTGATGAAGTCCTTACGCGACTCGCGAGTGAAGGTCACCACCGTCATCGAACTCAGCTCGAAGCCCAGGTAATGGCTGAGCAGCAGGATACGCAGTACCAAAGACGTCGACTTGCCGGCGCCGGCGCCGGCGATCACTGAGGTCGAGGGGGTATCGCTGAAGATCATCTTCCATTGCGCCGCACTTGGCTGCGCATGGGCTGGCAGCAGGCGCGCGACATCGGCCTTCATGCGTTTCTTCACCTCTGCGGTGAGCGGCAATCGCCAATCGTCGAACAGGCTGTCATCTATGCCTGGCGCACGGTGCTCATCGGGGCGAAAGTCACGAATCAGCAGGACTTGTCGGCCCTCCTCGATGCCATCAGCCTTACCCTCGCGGTAACCGTACTCAACGCCTGCCTCATGCCCACTGCGAAAGCCGTCGGCCTGGCCATGCAACCAGGAAAACCTGTGCTGCGCACGCAAACGGGTGAGGCCATGGCCGAACAGGCGAGCGGCAAGCCGCTTCAACAGCGGCATTTCAGCCAAGGGGCGCAGTTCGGGGGGTAGATCAGGCTGTTGTTGCGACACACGGACTCCTGCGTTGAGCTTGTTTTGACCAAGCCGTCATGGTCGCCGGAAACGCCGCTCAGTTCCAGCCAAATGCTTTGCTGTCATGCAGTTAGGCGATGAAGTGAAAGTGAACACCGGGGTTAACCATCGAATAAATGAATCATAAATAGGCATTTTTTACGCTTTTTCTCGATCATGCGCTGCTGGATGATAGGCCCATCAACAGGAGACGATCATGCTTGAACTTCGACCTTTCAACACACTGGGCGGCGCCCACCATGGCTGGCTTGACGCTCATCACCACTTTTCCTTTGCCGAATACCACGACCCCCAGCGCATGCACTGGGGCAACCTGCGGGTGTGGAACGACGACATCATCGCCCCCGGCAGCGGCTTTCCCCAGCACCCGCACCGCGACATGGAAATCATCACCTATGTGCGCGAAGGGGCCATCAGCCATGCCGACAACCTGGGTAACAAAGGCCGCACCGAAGCCGGCGACGTGCAGGTAATGAGCGCAGGCACCGGCATTGCCCACAGCGAATACAACCTGGAGGCTACGCCAACCAAGATCTTCCAGATATGGATCATCCCCAATGAGGCCGGCTTGCCGCCGTCCTGGGGCGCCAAACCGTTTCCACAAGGCAACCGCGAGGGCTTTGTAACCCTGGCCAGCGGCAAGGCTGGCGACAGTGAAAGCTTGCGGATTCGTGCGGATGCACGCTTGGTGGCGGCGAACCTGAAGGCAGGGGAAAGCGCGGAATACCGGCTGGACAGCGGCCGCCGGGCGTACCTGGTGCCCGCCACGGGCGTGATTGACGTCAATGGTGTGCAGGCACAGGCGCGAGATGGTGTGGCGGTTGAGGATGAACAGGTATTGCGGGTGACAGCGATTGAGGACAGCGAAATCGTGCTGGTGGACCTGGCCTGATCATGTAGGAGCGAGCTTGCTCGCGAAGAACTCACCGGCACCGCGTTCACTCAGGAAGCACGCGTTATCGTTGACGTTTTTCGCGAGCAAGCTCGCTCCTACATACAGTGTCAGTTATTGGCTGATCGCGCCGTCTACCAACACCTGCGCCTCTTCTACCAGTTGCTTGAGGTGGTCTTCACCGATAAAGCTCTCGGCGTAGATTTTGTAGATGTCCTCCGTGCCCGAGGGTCGTGCGGCAAACCAGCCGTTTTCGGTCATGACTTTCAAGCCGCCAATCGCCTGGTTGTTGCCCGGCGCATGGCTGAGGATCTGCTGAATGGTCTCCCCGGCCAATTGCGTGGACGTGACCTGCTCCGGCGACAGTTTGCCCAGCAGGGCTTTTTGCGCTGGAGTGGCTTTGGCATCCACGCGGATGGCGAACGGCTCACCCAGGGCATCGGTCAGGCCGCGGTAGATCTGGCTAGGGTCCTGGCCTTTGCGCGAGGTCATTTCCGCAGCCAGCAAGGCCGGGATCAGACCGTCCTTGTCGGTACTCCACACGCTGCCGTCCTTGCGCAGGAACGAGGCACCGGCGCTTTCTTCGCCGCCAAACCCCAACGAACCTTCAAACAAGCCATCGGCAAACCACTTGAAGCCCACTGGCACTTCGTACAGGCGGCGGCCAATACGCGCCGCGACGCGGTCGATCAGGCCGCTGCTCACCACGGTCTTGCCCACGGCTGCGTCGGCACGCCAGTCCGGACGGTTCTGGAACAGGTAGTCGATGGACACCGCCAGGTAGTTGTTGGGCGCCAGTAAACCTCCGGAAGGCGTGACAATGCCGTGGCGGTCGTGGTCCGGGTCGCAGGCAAAGGCAACGTCGAAACGCTCCTTGAGACCGATCAGGCTTTGCATGGCATAGCTGGAAGATGGGTCCATGCGAATCTGGCCGTCCCAGTCAACGCTCATGAAGCGGAAGGTTGCGTCGACCTCGGTATTCACCACATCCAGGTTCAAGCGGTAATGCTCGGCAATCGCCGACCAGTAGCGCACCCCTGCTCCGCCCAGTGGGTCCACACCCAAGCGCAGGTCGGCGCTGCGGATCGCGTCCATGTCGATCACATTGATCAGGTCGGCCACATAGCTGTTGAGGTAGTCATGGCGATGGGTGGTGTCGGCTTTGAGCGCCTGGGCGTGAGTGATGCGTTTGACCCCGGCCAGCTTGTTGGCGAGCAGTTCGTTGGCCTTGGCTTCGATCCACTTGGTGACATGGGTATCGGCCGGGCCACCGTTAGGCGGGTTGTACTTGTATCCACCACTTTGCGGCGGATTGTGGGACGGTGTAATCACAATGCCGTCCGCCAGGCCGCTGGTACGGCCGCGGTTGTAGCAGATGATGGCGTGGGAAATCGCCGGCGTCGGCGTGTACTCATCGCCCTCGGCCAGCATCACGTGCACGCCGTTGGCCGCCAGTACTTCCAAGGCACTGGCACCGGCCGGCGTCGACAATGCATGGGTATCCAGGCCGACAAACAATGGGCCAGTGATGCCCTGTGCTTCGCGGTACAGGCAGATGGCCTGGCTGATAGCCAGCACATGCCACTCGTTGAAACTCAGTTCGAACGAACTGCCACGGTGCCCGGAGGTACCAAAAGCCACGCGCTGAGTGGAGATCGCTGCATCAGGCTGGCCGGTGTAGTAGGCCGTGACCAGTCGCGGGATATCCACCAGCAACTGGGCTGGCGCCGGTTTGCCCGCAAAAGGACTGATAGTCATGCATAAACCTCGAAAAGAAGGATTCGGAAAAAATGACAGTTTACTGAGACTTGGACTACTGCGCGACGGTATCGATCCGACGGTCTGAAGAGAAATTTCACACACTACATCCTGATCGGCTGTCAGGCCGCTATCGCAGGCAAGCCAGCTCCCACATTGGATAGTTGTAGGAGCGAGCTTGCTCGCGAAAAACTCACCGGCGCCGCGTTTATCCAGGAAGCCTGCGTTATCGTTGACGTTTTTCGCGAGCAAGCTCGCTCCTACTCAGTCTGCGCCTGCTGTAGTGACTGCGCCAACGTATTCAGGGCGATGTCCAGGTTGGGATGGCCGCTGAAGGTATGACTCAAGCGCATATGCTGATGATGTAAACCACTGAGGCTGAACAGCTCGCCGGGGGCAATCACCACCTGCTGGGCGAGCATGCGCTGAAACACCAGGCGCATGTCCACCGGCGCCGTCGACTGCAACCAGAAACTCGCCCCAGCCACGGGCATCCGGTAGTGCACGCGCCCTTGCATACGCGCATCCAAGCGGTGACTCATGGCGTGCGCCTGCTCATGGAGGCGCTGGCGCAACGTCTGCAGGTGCTGGTCGAACCGACCGCTTTCGTACAGCCGGGCAATGGCGCGTTGTCGGATAGCGGACAGTCGAAACGAACGCAGTAAGAATTGGCGCTGCAATTCACTGCTCATCTGCCGTGTCAGCAGGTAACCAAAGGGAGCCTCCGGGCCCAACACCTTTTCGAACGAAGAAAATACGATCAGCCGTTCTGGGTTGACCAGGCTGCGCAAGGCCGGACCGGGCGGCGCAAAGCTCACGTCACCAAAGGTATCGTTCTCCAGCAACCAACAGCCGTGCTGGTCGAGCAGACGCGCTACGTGCAGCCGCTCGGGCTCGGTCATGGCGTTACCCGAGGGCATGCTGACCACGGATGAGAGCAGCACCAGGTGCACCGGCTCATGGCGCAGCAGGTGCTCAAAAGTGGCCAAATCGGGGCGACCGTCGGCGCGCCAGGGCCATTCAATGACCCGCACGCCAGCAGCCTGTAGCAGGCGCAACACCAGGTAATCGCAGGGAGATTCAACCACCACCACGGTGCCTTTAAGGCCCAGGGCATCAATCAAGATGTCTAGTACGCCTTGAAGGTCGGCCCCCACATACACCTCATCCGCTTGCCAGCAACGGGTGGGCGACGAGGTATAGCGTGCGGCCAAGGCCGCGCGCAACTCCCACACACCGCAGGGTTGCGAAGGTTGCAGGTGATGGGGATACCGGCGTACCAGTTGACGCTCCAGCGCCAGCAACGCGCCATCCAGCGACCCCAACAGCGCCGGCTCATCGCCACTGAGCACCACCATCGCCGGGCGCCGGGCGGCCGTGTACAAACGCTCGAGCAAGTCTGTACCCGCCATAAGGGGCGCGTTTGCAGCCACGGGCCAGGCGAAGTAGCCGGACTTGGCCACCGAGTACACTCGCCCTTCCTTTTCCAGCAACGAATAGGCGTACTGAATCGTCGAGATCGACACATTCATGCGCGTCGATAACTGCCGCAGGGAAGGCAGTTTCACCGGCGTTTCCCGGCTGACTTCGTTGATCAGGTTGATCATGTAGCGGTACACCGCCTGATAGGCAAAGTCTGCTTGCCGCTCCCCCCGAAGATTCATCGTTGATCACCGGCTTTCATTGGCCAATACACGCTGCTAACGCCCCGATGCTTGGGCGACGCGCGCCTCGGGCCGCGCGAAAGCTTGTTTGCGCGCCCGCATGCCACGTTCGCCTAACAGCGGGCGCTTGCGATAAAGGTGCTGCAACAGCGGCAGCGGCAACCCACTGGTATCCACCAGCCATTGATGCAGGATGTCCGATGCGGGTTTGCCCTGCAGTGCCTTGTGCAGTTCAGGGAGTGCCACCAGCATGCCGGGATGGCATTGACGCAAGAAACTCTCCAACCGTTCGCCATGCTGAACGAAGGGTGCAAACAACAGGCAGGTCAATTGGCTGTCGTCCAAACCGGAGAACTCCTGGATGTATGCGGTGGACAACAGCTGCCCTTCTCGCCCGGACGCTTCTTTGATCAGCGCGACCGGTACTTGTCTGCGATGCAGGTAGTCACCGGCCTGTCGAACAAATCCTGCGACGCCATGTTCGTAGGAAAGCTCACGCAAGCATTGGGCCTGCACGCCGTGCAAATGCGCCATGAGCAATGGGTTGGGATAGGCGGGATGGCTGAAATGGAACTCGAACGGGTCCCGCTTGTGGGCGAGGAACCCGGTGAGCAGTGGCGCATGGGCGACGTCGGCGTCTTTGAGCAGGTCGGCGATGCCGATATAGGCCAAATGACGATGCCCGCCCCGGCCCGGACTTTCGTTGCCGACATAGTGCTCGCCATAGAGGTCGCGGTAGCAACCCACGCTCCATTCCTCCATGCGTGCAAACCACCCATTGAGCGACGATGGCTTGGCGGGCGCAAATGCAAGGCCGGTCGCCAGCGCACTTTTTTTCAGCCACGCGATGTATTGGCTTTGCTTGCGCGCTGAATCACCGCTGACCAAGGCGTGCACGCCGCCGTTCCAGGTAGCGACCCGCTGATAGAAATCGCCCAGGGCCAGGAGCGTGTCATCGCACAGGGCGGCGCGGATATCGCCGGACGTCAGGTGCCCGATCATCAGCTTGTTACGCTGGCTGATTTCCCGAGCGGCACTGGACGCCGGGCGCTGATGGTTGAACGGCAGCACCTCATGATTTTCCACCATCAACAGCTCGATGCGGGGGTCGTCATGGAAGAACAGCGCTGCGTAACTTTGATTCAGAGAGTCGAGCGTTGCCTGAGTCATACCCGCATGCCGCAATGTTGCCACCCGTATCTGAAAAGTCTTGGGCGAGCGTCCGGCGATGGTCAGTTGCGCCGCACGCAGCAACGCGAGGGTGTAGCTACTCACTTCGCCGCCACCGTGGGCGATCAGTACTTTGTAATTGCCCACTTGTTCCATGCCGCCTGCGGCCACCACGATTCGCTGAACGAGCAATTGAAGTGACGTTCGCTCGGCGCGCGTAAAGTGCCCGATTAAACGTTGCAGAACTTGCTGGTAAACATAGCTCATGGCTTGTTCATGAATAGTGCTCATCGTTCTACTACCTGAGTTGAAATATCAGTTTCAAGCAACTACCAAACAGGATTGCTCGACCTATTACATCTGTAGGCTTGTCATCCATTGCGCAGCACAAGTTGGAGTCAACATTAGCACCTTGCAACAAAAGCGCAGGTGAGAGCATTGAGGGCGCCCATGGCCGCCCCGCTGGTGAATCCAGCGTCTGCGCGGCCTCCAGCGAAATAGCTGTTAGCCTTAGGAATATTCCGACAACGTCCTACACTGTTTTAACTAAGAAATCAGAGAAGCATCCGACGAATATCAATCATCTGCACACCCTGGCTCCGTGCAAATCAATAGCGTATTCGTTTTGCACTTTCCTGGAGAAACAATCCGAGCTTTGTTAGTTCTGAGGGTGCGTAACGCAACTGTCGTGCAATCAATCATGGCTCAATCCTTGAGATGACAATGAAGGCTCAATTATCGGCACTCAAATAATGATTAACAGATACAGAACAGCGTCAAAAAGCAGTTCAGATGACCTGCCAGCACAACTTAAATGACGCCCACACAGGAGCGCCGCACTGGATTTCAGGGCGGCGCGAGGCAATAACGGTATTGTTTACGGGGCGCAGCGCCCCTGCGGCGGCTCAACCCGTTGCGGGTTAAGCCCTGTCAAATGGCGCATTTGCCTCATCAGCTCAGGCGCCGGAGTATTCATTTGCGAATACTCCTACAGCTCAAACAGCTTCAACCTGCAACGCCACCCGTTCGCGACACGGGCATTCATCCATGTATCGGTGTGCTTCGACGAACTGACTGAACGGAAATACCGTGGTTTTCAGTGGGACAAGCACACGGTCGGCTGTCAGCTGGTTGATATCGCGCAACGCGCGCTGCAACGCCACCTGGTCCTGGATAATTCCCAGCTCCGGCTTGCCGGTGAAGTTGCCGATACAGTGCACAAAGAACTGAATGTTCTTCTGGAACGCTGCACAGGCCGGGAATGGCGTCTGGTTGCCACCTTGCAGGCCATACAGCACCAGGCTGCCACGCGGTGCCAGGACGTCACCGAGCAGCGACATCTGCGGGCCACCCAGGCCATCGAACACCACGTCGACGCCACGGTTGTCGGTGAACTTGTTGATCTGCATCAGCAGGTCTTGTTCTTCGGTAACGATGACTTTTTCCGCCCCGAGGGACAGCAGGTATTCGCGCTCAGCGCTGTCTTTGGTGGCGGCAATCACCCGCACACCCAGGGCCTTGCCCAGTTGCACAAACGACGGACCGGAACAGTGGCTGGCATCGGTCACCAAAGCGAACTGGCCGGGCTTGACCCGCGCCAGGTCCATGTAGGCAAAGTATGCAATCAGCAGTGGCGTGTAGTGCACGCTGGCTTCAATCGGACTCAAGACATCCGGATAACGGGTCAGGGCCGAACGGGGCAAGACGATCTGCTCGCCATACACCGGGTAATCATTAGGGCTCTCGGCCGGAAAACTGGCCACCTTATCGCCCACCGCCAAGTCATCCACGCCGTCGCCGAGGGCAACCACAACCCCGGCCATCTCATGGCCCAGGCCAGAAGGCAGGCGTGCATGGGAAGACGCCAGGTTCTGGCGCCACAGAATGTCGTACCAACTGATGCCGATCGCGTCGACACGCACCTGCACTTCGCCCGGTGCGGGCTGCGCGGCCGCATGCTCTTCGCATTTGAGCACCTCGGCCGGACCAAACTTGTGAAAACGGATCGTGCGGGACATCGCAAACCTCGTCAAAGTAACCTCTAATGCCATGAACTTTATCTGGGCTTTGGGGGTAAGACCACCGGTCACCATTAATAGTCGACATGCCTGTCATTGATTCCGCGAAGGAGGAACACACCTCAACTATCGTAGGAAAAATCAATTAGCCGGTGCAGAGTACCAGCCTTTCCCCGTAAGATTCATGCCGGTCATCCTTCTGAATCGAACCTCAGGGGTTGCTACGTGACCGCTCACATCAAGTTTGCTGACTCTTCCAGGACACAAGATGAACCGTAACGACCTGCGTCGTGTCGACCTTAACCTCTTGATCGTATTCGAAACCTTGATGCATGAGCGCAGTGTGACCCGCGCCGCCGAGAAATTGTTCCTCGGCCAGCCGGCCATCAGCGCAGCGTTGTCACGCCTGCGCGGGTTGTTCGATGACCCCCTGTTCGTGCGCACCGGGCGCAGCATGGAACCCTCGGCCCGCGCCGTGGAAATCTTCGCCCTGCTCTCCCCGGCCCTGGACTCGATCTCCACCGCCGTCAGCCGCGCCGCCGAATTCGACCCGGCCACCAGCACCGCAGTGTTTCGCATTGGCCTGTCCGACGACGTGGAATTCGCCCTGCTCCCGCAGCTGCTCAAGCGCCTGCGTTCCGAAGCCCCCGGCATTGTGCTGGTGGTACGCCGCGTCAATTACATCCTGATGCCAAGCCTGCTGGCCTCCGGTGAAATCTCCATCGGCGTCAGCTACACCGCCGACCTGCCCGCCAACGCCAAGCGCAAGGTCCTGCGCCGCAGCCTGCCCAAACTGCTGCGCGCCGACAGCGTGCCCGGCTCGCTGAGCCTGGATGACTTCTGCTCGCGGCCCCACGCCTTGGTGTCATTTGCGGGCGACCTGAGCGGGTTTATTGATGAAGAGCTGGAGAAACTCGACCGCAAACGCCACGTAGTACTGGCCGTGCCGCAGTTCAACGGGCTGGGCACATTGCTGGCGGGCACTGACATTCTGGCCACTGTGCCAGATTATGCGGCGGAAGCGTTGACCTCGGCGGGGGGGGTGCGTGCCGAAGCCCCGCCGTTGCCGGTGCGCTCGTTTGAGCTGCATATGGCGTGGCGGGGGTCGCAGGATAATGATCCGGGGGAGCGGTGGTTGAGGTCGCGGATTCAGATGTTTTTTGGGGATCCGGATAGCCTGTAATGGAATTCCACTAAATCCCATAAAACCGTTTCATAACAATAAGTTATTGGTTACTTCAGTCCATCGACGTCTGTCTAAATCCAACGGTTGCGCCGTCAGTAGGCAAAGGCTGGGTGTTCGTCTCTCCGGTCTATCCGGGACGTCCCATAAACCCGACCTCTATGCTCTAGTCCTTTCAGCGCATCTGGCCGGGGTACAACATTACGGCCCATGGCTTTCGCGCCCTACCGGACCATTGCACACGAGCATTTGGGTATAGATCCTATCGTGCTTGAACTGTCTTTATCCCACCGAATGCCGGGTGCGCTCGTGGCAATGTACGCACGGGCTCAATTGCTCTTGACGGTGTACTTGTTTATTACGGGGTTCAAACACGAAAAGAAGAACGGTGGATACCGGCTATATCCACCACCAGCCCCCACACGTCAGGGCAATGACCGCGCCCACTCCCAGCAGCCACCAGTACAGGGTGCGCTTACGCACTTGCGCACCCGCAGGCAGGCATTCAGGTGGCCCCTCAGGCGACGGTTCAATTGGCACAATCACCACGGGCACTGACGGCGGCAACGCCGGCGTTGGGCTGGTGACCGACGATCGCCCATCCGGCTCGGTACGACGCGCCAAGCGCTGCATCAATCCACCGAGCTGCTGACGTAACGCTTGCAGCATGACCGGAGGCTCATGCCTCTGGCTAACCAACAGCCTTGCCAGCCCCTCCAGCTTTTTGTCCATGTTGGCCAGAGCGGCTAATGCCGAGCGTGGGATTTCCAGGCTGCGCAGTACCCGCTGCCATTGGCCGAACAACCAACCCAATATATCCAGGCGTGCCGACACCTTGGGAGGCCACACACTACCGTCTGCGCGGCACAAGGCATCGATCATCTCTACACCCTGGGCCATGCCTTCCAGCCCCCGCAGGTGACTGCAAGCCAGGGCAAAACAGGCGGTGGTTTGCAGGTCGGCGCCATTTTTTTCGAACAGGGCCAGGCTTAATTGCTCCACCTGGGCCCAGTCCACATCCGGACAGGCCGGATGCGTCAATTTGGCCAGCTCATTACGCAGCAAGGCAAACTCACGCAAGCCACTCGGGTCGCCGCCCACTCGCAGCGGTCTTTCCAATAACGCCGTCATTGCGCTTCCTTCAGGGTTCATGGGTTCGACAGATAGTTCTGCCGCCTCAGGTGGCGTACCAACACCTTGCCTTCGGGTGCCAGGGTGGCAGCAAAAGTTACCTGCTCACCCGCTTTGAGCTGCACGTCGAGAGCGTATTCCAGATGGCCAGGCACGGCTTGCGGCAGCAGCTCGATCTGCACCGCCGCCAAACGAGGCTCGTACTTGAGCAGCGTGTGCACCAGGGTGTTCATCAGCCCGTGCGCCGAAGCGGGCAAGCCTTGCAGGATCTGGCCCATGTCCGGCAAACCGTAATCCGGCAGGTGGCTCAACGAGCCCGCGCGGCTGTTGAGGATGCGTTGCAGGTTGTCCAGCACCGACAGGGTTTGCTGGTCTTCTTCGCGCACGCGATGCAGGTCCAGTTCACCGTCGAAATTCTGCAGGAGTATTTCGTAGAGCGAGGGGTTCAGCTCTCCCATGCGCTATTTCTCCACGGGTGTTTGCAGCGTCAATCGGTTGTTACCCAACTCGATCACCCGCGCCTGGTCCGGGTCCAAGTCTTCGCGGGACAGGGTGAGGCGCCAGGTGTTTTTGACGGTATCCGGGTTGCGAAATAACGCCACCACCGTGACAAACTTCGCGTCCTTATGCATGGGCATGTTCAGTTGCGCGCCCTCTCCGGGCTTCACTACCTGAGCTCGCTGGTCCAGCAGATCGGCACTCAACAGGTTGTCCGCATCGCTCAGCACGCGTTCATAAGTCGCCTTGTTGATCAGCGTGTCGTCACGCAACTGATACACACGCACGAGCGTGGGCACCGACAGGCCGCTCATGTCGGTCACGTCGGTGTTCATCGCCGCCCGGCCTGTGAAGTCCAGATGCAGGGTCGTCACTTGCTTGTAAAAGATCGACTGGGTCGTGGACACGGTGGCGTCCGTCACCTTCTGAGTCAGCCCACAGCCGCCCAGCAGTGCCCCGAGCACCGCCACTGTTACTGCATTAAAAACGGTACGCGACATGCTGTGCCTCTCTGAACTGGGGGTTACCTTGCAGGCCCTGATAGCGGCCCAGATTGATGGTGATGGTGTCGTCGGCGCCGACCTGCCAGGCCGTGCCGCCCAGGCCCAGCACGCCGGTCATGCCCAGCAGCACCGGTGGGCCGCCCAGCACGGGTTTGGGCAAGCTGCGCACCGGCAGCGACAACTGCAACTTCGCGGTGCAGCGCCAGCCCAGGTATACCCGCAATAACACCAGCAGGTCGGTGTACAACTGGCCTCCCGGCAGCCAACCGTGGGCTTCGTCCAGGTCTTCGGTGTACAGCGCCAGGTGCAACTGGCTGTTGGCATCAAAGCCGGCGCTACCCAGCGGCGTGCCCTGGGACAAGCCCACCGGGCGGCTGGAGGACAGACTCGCCGGCTGCGCCAACGGAATCTTGCGCGGCCAGTGCGGTGTCACCCTGGGTTGGGTATTGGGCGCCAACAGCTTGACCAGCGCGGTGATGCCTTCGGCGTTGCGCGTGGGCAGGCGCATCACGCCCAGCAGCGCCAAAAAGCGCGAGATCGGTGTGGCCACCTGTTGCGCCGTCCCGGGAATGCCCAGGCCCACCAGCCCCAGCAGGCACTGCGAAGTGGCGTCGCGGCCACCGCTTTCAAACGCCGCAGGGTAAGAGTACTTGCGCCAGATCCGGTAAAACTGGGTAAAGATCCGGTGATTGAAGATATCCAGAAACGCCTCCAGGGCTTCATGGCCTTCGCGGCGTTGGGCGATGTCATCCAGGAAGCTGGTGGGCATCGGCGAATCAACGCCGTACAGCCCCAGCAGGCGCGTGCGCACCGTGGCCGGGCGCTCGGGATGGTACTCATCGGTTTCGATGGCCCGCAGCTCTCCGGCGGGAAAGCCCATGCCGGGGTCGGGGCGAAAGCGCACCGGGTCATCCGCCGGGTGGGCGGTGCTGCCCAACAAGGGGTGACCGGGCAACGCCTGTTCCAGCAACTGGCAGAACCGGTACAGGTTGGCCTCCGCGACCCGCCCGCCCAGTGCGTCCAGCAGACCGGAGGCTTTCAGCCGGGAATACGCTGACTGTGGTTCTCGTTCCATCGCAGGCACTTTCCAGTAGGTTGCAGGATCAGCGTGAGCTGGTTGAATAAATGAATGTCGGCATACAGGCCAAAGAAGCGGTGGAGCATTTCACCGAACAGGCTGATATCGCCCTCCCCCGAAAACCCGTTGGCATCCAGGGTGACTTCGATGTCTACGCCGCGCAGTAAAAAGCCCTTTTCGAAGCGCTGAACCAGATGGTGGCGAACATCGACAATCGCCTCCAGGCGACGACGGTTCAACTCGCTGCCGGTCCAGTCGTACAGCGCCAGCGTGCCACGCAGCACCTCGGCACTGTCGAGCATCGGCAGGAAGTTGGAGCCCAGGTGGCTGAGTACCCGCCAATGGAAACGATCCCGGTTGGGCGGGTACTGCGGCAGGCTCGGCGCACACAGGTTGCGCACCCGCAGACCGGCCTGGGTCGATTGCACGGCGGTGTCGAGCAAGGTGCTTTGCAATGCTTTGCGCGGCAACAGGCCGTTGGTGCCGGTCAGGCGCAGGGACAGGCTTTCGGTGGTGTTCAAACGGTCCGCGTCGAAGCCCTCGCCCCCCAGGATCAGCCAGGTGTCGTGCAGGCCCTTGGCCGAGCGCTTCAAGCGGGTGTGGAAGTAGCGCTCCGGCGCGTCGTCGCGCAGCATCCCGCCCTTGTGGCGGAAGCTGGTGAACGGCACATAGTCGTGGCGTTCGGCGTTTTTCGACGAGGTGACCCGGTCGACCGAATAGATCTCTGTATGGCCGTCCTGCAAGCGCATCGGCCGCAGCAGGTAGTCAGTCTGCAACGGCGCCAGGGTCAAGGGGTCGGCCTCCAGCGGGAACAGGTTGATCACCGGCACCGCATGCAGGCGAATGTGCTCGTGATTGACGCTGAATTCGTGGGGCCAGGCCTCGCGCAGCACCACGTCCAGTTCGAACCAGGGCGTGCCGGCAGCCAACTCAAGGCGCTCCAGCCCGCACAGGGTCACGAACATGAACTTTTCGCGGAAGGTGAAATATTCCAGTAGCAACTGATAACCACTGAAGGCGCTGTCCCCCTTGGGCCACAGGCGATCCTCATCGGCAAAGCCCTTGGGCGCAAAATGCGCCTGCAGCGCCTGGCGCTCGGTTTGCCCTGGCAGGCGCGCATACACCGCCTGGGTGTTCAAGGTCAGCGCCTGATGCAAGGCGCTGGCCAGTGGCGCGTCGGCATTGAGGTACAGCGGCAGGCGGCTCAGGGCGATCTCGCCCCAGTCGGTCAAGGCGCCGCAGGCAAAGCGCAGGCGCAACACCGAGCGGCCGTCCGGCTCGTAGGCCAGGCGCACCTGCTCCAGCGCCAAAGGTTGCAGGGTCAGCGCCTGGGTGGTGGTGTAGCAGCAGCGCGTCACTTGTGCGCCGATAGGTTGGGACAGCACCTCGAAGCCCTTCGCGATCGGTTCGCTGTGCTTCATTTGCTTGAGGTCTGGCGCCAGCTCGATGATCGACAGCGACGGAATAGTGCGCAAGTAATGCGGCCACAGCAGGCTGACCAGCCCCTCGGTCAGCTCCGGCAAGTCATCGTCGAGCTTTTCGCGCAGGCGCCCCATCAGGAACGCGAAGCCCTCGAACAGGCGCTCTACATAAGGGTCCTGGGCGCCGGGTTTATCCAGGTTGAGTTGCGCCGCCCGGTCGGGAAACGCCTGCGCGAACTCCTTGCCGGCTTCGCGCAGGTAGCGCATCTCGGCGTCAAAGTAACGCAGTGTCAAATTATCCATGCTCACACATACACTCCCGCTCAATAAGGGTTAGCCGCACAGCACGGCGGCGCGTACCGGGTCGATCGTCACCAGCGCCGCCAGCAACGCTTCGGTGCGCCGGGCCAGGCCGGGTTTGTCGGCATCGTTGCGTTGCGCTTTCAAACGCAGCAGCTTGAGCAGACGCGCCTTGACCTCAAAATTCAGTTCCGGCTCCCAGGTCGCCAGGCCATGCTGCTGCGCGGTGACGTCCAGCTCTCCCAGCAAATGCATCGCCAGCTCGCTCTTGCCGTATTGCTCGGCAACCCGTGCCATCAACAGCCGCAACAGCCAGCGTGGGCGCCCGCTCTGCGCGCCCGGACGTGCCGCCAGCCAGGCCAGCGCCGCCTCTACGCCATCACTGTCGGCCTGGGCCACCGCTTCGCTTTCCAGCGAAAGGATGTCGGCGTCGGCCGAGGTCAGCACCGCCCGTGGCGCGGGCAGCCATTGTTGTGGGCGATTGCCGCTGACGTGCTGGGTGATCCAGTCACGGGTGGTCTCGTCGGCGAAGGGTGTGCCGTCGCTCCAGTGCAGCAACTCCAGGCCCGGCAAACGCTCAAGGAACATGCCCAGGTCACGCTTGACGATGTCCGCCCAACTGTCCTGCGGCGCCGGTTGCTTGCTCAGCGCCTGGTAGAGATACCACTGCAAATCCAGCCAGAAATGGTTCACGCCCTCGGCGTACATGCGCTCGATCTGGTCGAGCAGTTCCGACCAGCCCTGTTGCAGGTACAGGCGCTTGAGCTGCGCGCGATAATCGCCACGCGGCGGGGCCAGGCGCGTGGTGCCACTGGCCTCCTCCGGCGGCGCCTGATGCACGGTGTCCCAGCGCAGGCTTTTCATCAGCCGGTGCGCCGCCAGCCACCCCTGGGGTTGCTCGCGCAGATAACCGGCCAGCGACCGGCCTCCGTCCAGCAGGTCGCGCCCGGACTTGATCGCCGTAACACTCGGCGCCGTTGCATGCGCGTTGGTCTCATGGCTGGCGCTGTGTTGCGGCACCAGCGCGTCCACCCCGCCGGACTGCGCCAGCCGCGCCGACAGCGCGTCATACAGCGCCCCCAGCGCCGGGCGCTGATCCGTCGGCCACGCCTGCAGCCCCTGCTCCAGCCAGGCCAGCGCCGCCACCGTGCGCTCGGCCTCACTGCGCACCACCTCCGGGTACAGCGACAGGCTGTCCAACACCTTGCCACTGGCCAGCCACTCCAGGGCCATCTTGCGGGTGTTGGGCCGCGTCGGCAGCACCTCGGCGGCATAGCGCTCCACCAGTGCAGCCAACAACGTCAGACCATCCGCCAACCCGGCCTCACCGTCTTTTTGCAGGCGCGCCCACAGGTAATAGGTGGCCACGCGCAAATCCTTGCAGGTGTGCTCCAGCAGTTTCTGCGCCCACTGCACCACCTGCTCGGCATCGGCGCCGGAGAGCTTGTTGACCTCTTCGCGCATACGCTGGAAGTCGTCGTCGTAACCGGGGTCGTGGCCGGCGGGCGCGTCGCTGCTGATCGGTTGCAACCACGCCTGCCAGGGCCCGGCCTGCTGACGGGCCAGGGCCACGGCGTCACGTTCGCCCAGGCATTGGGTGACCAGGGTGTGCAGGCTCATTCAAGGCCCCCGTTGTGTGCTGTGGCCGTGGTGCTTTCGCTGAGAAAAATCTGCTGCGGCAAGGTGAAGTTGCGCAGCGCCAGCAACGCCAGCGGCCCGGTGCTCATTTCGGTGCGCAGGTTCCAGGTCAGGTCCAGGCCATCCGGGGCCTTGAGTACCATGCGAAAGCGGCTGTCGCCGTCGTCCAGCGGTGTGAGGGTGGCTTTTTCCAGCAGGCGGATCAGGCCCCAGGTGCCCTCGAAATCACCGAACAGGCGCTCGCCGCTCTGTACGCTGGTCCAGCTCAAGCTCGCCCCCGGGTCGTCGCTGAAACCCGGCCAGTTGAAGCGCTGCCACGCCTGGCGCTGGTTGAAGTACTGGTGCTCTTCGCCATTGAGGATGAAGTTGGTCTGCACCACATTGCGCGACGGCCTCCCCTGCAATTCGAAGCTCATGCCCATACCGCCGTCGGTGTACATCACATCAGCCAATTGGCTGAGCTGGTTGATCGCCGCCAGAAATTGCGGGTTGAAGCGCAGCCCCTGGCTATGGCGCGGGTCGGCCACCCAGCGGCTGCCTTCCTTGCGCAGCACGCCGCCCAGTTGGTTCTGCAAAAACTGCTCGATGCGCCCGGAGTCGGCGCGGATCATCTGCCCCAGCATCGGCAGCGAGGCGTCGCTGGTGGTGTTGGCGAACGGATAACGCCCGGCGAACGCCCCCTGCCAGTCGGTGACAATCGCCCGCCGCCATTGGTTGTTGAGCCCTGCCGCCGAAGGTTGCAGCACCCGCTGCCAGGCTTGCGCCAGCGGCTGCACAAACAGCGTCTGGCCGACCACGCCCCACTCCGCGCCGAGGCTGGCGGCGATCAGGCTGCCGTAGGACTGGGTGTCGGTAAGGTCCACACTCTTGCCCTGGAACACCGTCTGCGCCAGGGCCTGGGTCATTTCCCGTGGGTCGGAGGCGCTGCTCACTTGTTGCAGTTTCAGGCGCACCCGCGTCACCCGGGTGAGGAAGGCTTGCAAGCTCAGGCGCTCGCTGTCGGCCTGGCCTTCGGTGTCTTTGCCAAGCAACGTCAGCAACGGCCCGAAGGTGCCGTCCAACGGACTGCGCGGCCCCTGGCTCTGTTGGTCGATCAACGGCACCTTGTCCTGGTCGAGCAAGTCTTTTGCCGACTTCATCAGCGAGTCGGCCAAGGCTTGCGTGCGCGTGCCGGCCTGGCCCTGGTAAGCCAAGGTGTTCATCAGCGCGATCAGTGGCGACTGGCGCACATCGGTCATCAGAGTAAGTTGGTCGATCACATCGCCCATGCCCTCGGCCTTACGCCAGCGCAGGCTGTTGAGAAAATCCAGCCAGGCACTGGCGTAGTCCTGGAAGTAACGCTCGGTGAGTTGCTCCTTGAGCATCTGCGGGGTCAGCTCGCTGGCGATGTCGGTCTGACTGTCGCTGAGCACCCAGTCGATCTCCTCGCGGCGTGCTTCGGCGATCTCATCGATGGCCTGGCGCACCTGGCCTTCCCATGCCTGCCGGGTAAAGACGCCCGGGACGCTGGCGGTGGTGGCAAACAGCGCCGAGGCATCGGTTTCACCGACCATGCTGTGCAAGCTCAAAGCCGGGTATTGATTGGCCGCGACGTCGAGCACCTTGCGGTACAGCGTGGCCTGCGCATTACGCTGGCCCAACTGGCTGAGCAACACCTGACGGGCCTGGGCCACCAACGCCGGGTCGGCCTTGATCGCCCACGCCGGGTGCGCCGCCAACTGCTCGCCATAAAAGCCCCACAGGCCCGGCGACAACCCTTGCCAAAGCCCATTTGTCACGCCGTTGCGCGTCGGCTCGGCGTTGCCCAGGGCCTTGCGCAAAAAGGTCGCGTCAGCCTTTTGCGGCCGGGCCAGCATCAGGTAAGCCTTTAGATTTTCATAAGCTCCTGGCGCCTGCGCGGCGCGCTGTTCGCTACCGGGTGGCAAGGCGATAAACGCCTTGAGCCGGCCTTGCAGGTTGGCCACCACCGGGTCGCGCATCAGGCGATTATTGGCCTGCACGTAATGCGGCCACATCGCTGCCAGCAGGTTCTGGTTCTGCTCCAGGCCGAAGCGCTGATACCACGGCACCCCGTTTTTAGCACGGTAATCCAGACGCGCCAGTTCACGGGTCAGATCGTTGAGCGCGGTCAACTGCGCGTCGCCGCTACCGGGCTGCTGCAATGCCGCCACCGAACGCTCGACCTCGCCAATCTGCACGCGGTTAGTCACGAACGACAACAACAACCCCGCGCCCCACATCAGCGCCAGGCCCAACACCAACGCATACCCGACGCGCACCACACCCCAGCCCAAACGCCGAGCCGTTCGGTTATCGTCGAGCACACCCTGCCACGGGGTGGGCGCGGACCAGTCGTGGGTTTTTGAAGCAGACGTTACCGGCGCCATCGGCAAGCTGAACCACAGCCCCCGCAACGGCACGCCCCGGGCAAAATCCGGCGCCAGCGGCTCCAGCACCTGCCGCCAACGGGCGATCACCTTGACCTGCAAATCCCGCGACAACCGCAGCAGAAAATCATGGGCCAACGTCTCATTCATCTGCCCCAGGCCTGTGCGGCGTAATGGCGTGAGCAACTCGGTCAACTGCTCCTGCAGTTCCTGCGCACTGAAACGCTCGGGCAATACACAGCCCACCGGTTGCACCGCACGGCCGGTTTGCTCCCAGGTGCTGGCGCACACCTGCCACAGGTACAAGGGCAACTGCCAACCTACGTGATGCGCCAAGCGTTTTAACTGACGCACGCCGGTGGCCATCGCGGCGGCGTCGGCGGCTTGGGTGTTGTCCAAGGCCCAGATTACGCCATCCAGGGAGCGCCAGCGGCTCAGGCCGGACCAGTGTGCGGTGAAGGTTTGCTCCAGGGATTCGTGGGCGTTGCCGCCCCATAGTAGGACGGTGCCCTGGCCTTCCAGCCAGTGGCGGGTGGTGAGGTTGGGAGCGATGGCGTTGACGGTGTCGGGGTCGCCGATGAGGAGAAGGAGGCGGACTTTTTGGCGCCAGAGGGGGCCGTAGTGCTCGCGCAAGTGCCGTCTGATCGAGTGAGTACGCTCTTTTAAGGAAGCATCACCGACGCCTTCACGACCCGCCTGTGCAGGCCGAGGAAGATCATCCGCCTGCTGTGCTTCTTGGCGGCTATACGCTGAACGCCCCAAATGATTGCCCAATGAATAATAGGCACCCAGAAGCGCCATCAGTACCAAGGTCGTGACGCCTACAACCCACAAACTGATAGTTTGCTGAGCGCTGCCAGCCTGAAGCCCCAGTGCGTTTGGGTAAAGCCAAACCAATCCAGCCAGTACTGCTCCAATCAGCATAAGTACGCCGGCCACAATCCACATCCCTATTGAACGTCGTAACTGCATTCGAAAATTCCTATTGCGAGAGCGACGGCAGCGGTGTCAACACCGTGCTCCAGAGCCCCGTACCCACACAGTCGCTCCCGCTGAAAATGAACTGCGGCCCAGCGCCGCAATGAATGGACTGCGCCGCCAAGGCCATCGCCAGCCACGGCGACGCTTTGCCCGGGTTCCCCAGCAAGGCGTCCAGGTTGTAAAACCCTTCGTTGGGCTTCGCCGGAAGCGGCACTTCAGCCAACACGGCGGCCAACGTAGCGTCATGCGATGCATCAACCCCTGCTCGCCATGTTTGCTCGATTGATTGCGCAGTCAGAGGCACCCAGTCCAAGGCCTGATGCGCGGCGTAACACAGTGCATCGTTGGACGGTTCGCGCTCCTGCTCCGGGCGATGCAGGTAGGCCATTGGGGGTAATAGGGTTTGGGTCAGACGATTGCCAAACAGTAATCCCACCGCCGCTTCAGCCGTGTTTTCAGGTTGTTGCACGGCAAACCGTAAGGCCACCACCAACAACAACGCCTGATCACCAATGCGGTAATCAAGCCACTGATCCACAGCCTCCAAGCCACCGCGCTCAATAGGCGTTGTCCGTTGGCGGATACCGGATTTATTCCACGCCTGCTGCCACACCTGCTGCCATACGTTTTCCGGCAAGGCACTGTCGACTTCCAGCGAGAGCGCTAACGGCTGATTGTCGGGTAGCTGTTCCAGAATTGGCGCTAAATCGGCAAGCAGTTGCGCCAATATGCGTAGCAGCGTTACCTCAGGCACTTCATGCTTATCAGCGGCGATACGGCTATGCCGTGACACCGTCCCTTGCTTGGACGCTTGAGCCTTTAGCGCCTTGTCCCCGCTCAATGCGAAATCCAACTGCGTCGTTGATAGCGCATCATGCGCTCGCCAAGCCGTGTTCACACTGACCCCCAATACCTGTTGAACACGGCGTCCGCGCCGGACTTTTTCAACCAAATCCTCTTCACGGGCCTTATCCCACCCATCCGCCACCTGTTGCTGGCCGAGATACAGCAAGGCACGCCCAAAACCCAGCAGGCACCACCCCAGCAGCGGCCCGCCCAGGGCAAGCCCCCAAAAGCGTAACGGTTGTTGACGCAACGCTTCTGTGCCGAACAAAAACGTCCCCGCCACACCCAGCAGCAAAAGCAGCAGCGGCACTACCGCTAGCCAAAGCCACCGCCTCGGTCGTACCGGGCGTGGCGCCAGAGCAGGCACCTGATCCAATTTGACCGGCATCGCTAGCTCGCGCTCGCTTCAGGCAATGATGAAATAAGAAGGCAACCGCAAGCACAGCGATGCCCGTGAAACGCGACGGGAAGGCCGTTGTCGCGAAGCGTTGGATGCCCCTCGGCGATTACCGTACGGCCATGGCCAGGGAGAGGGCAGATCACTGGGTCGCCCTGTCGCGCTACGCCAATACCTCTGAAGATCATGACAATGGAGCCCGATTGAACGGTGCCACCGCCGGTTGTTTTGTCGCCGATGCGGATGATGTTTTTCATGTTTAATGGCCCCTCTTGGTGGCAACGCGATACAACTGTTTGATTTAAACATTGACCGCCGTGCCTGAAGCAGAACGTCACTCTCGGCGGATCGCGTCAGAATCGTTTCGTGCACACAAATAAATGCCAGCTCCGCCTTAAAACAGATGCCTCATCCGAGCAGCCCCCACTCCACCGCTTCATCGCGCAAGGTGATCTTTTCGGAGAGCGGCCAAGGGCGTGGGTAAGTGCGCTCGACTTGATGTACTGGCATGGTCTCGCCCTGTTCAAAGTGGCGAATGACTTCCTTCCACCTAATCGCAAGGTCGTTGGGCCAGATGATTTTCCAGTAACCCGTTTCAGGGCAGGTCTCACCGCTGTAGCAGATACGCACAGGGAAATTGGCTTGGCTGAAAGCTGGTGAACCGGGCATTGGTTTGCCGGTGGCGGGGTCGAGCACCATGGCTTTGGCCAGTTGGTTGATCAGTGCCTCGGTGGGCTTGGGCGGTGGGACATTGGCCAAGCGGGCTTCCAGCCATTGCAGCTTGCCGTCCCAGGCGGGGAGTTTGGCCGGGGGTAAGGGGAGGATATCGTTGATTTCGGGGACTTTGGGGTCGGCGTAGGAGTAGTCCGCTAGCAGACTCCAGATTTTTTCATAGCGTTCAGCTCGTTCTAGATCTTCCTGCTGGCTAAGGTAATGTAACGCGTTAGTGGATGGCGGGTTACGAAAGCCCTTGCTTAAAAAGGAAGCCGAAATGCTATTACCGGCAGCTACTCCCAATTGAAATGCTTCAAGCGCTTCTTGATACTGCATCTTGTTTTTAAGATTGACGCCCAGATCAACAGCTGCCTCGCCATGACCTTGTTCGGCTGCGCAGCGACGCATCTGTAGGGCAACGCCCGGCGCCATATCACTTGGCGCCAGTTTTTCGCCTACCGCATATTGGGCTTGAGCACTACCCACATCCGCCGCCTGGCGATAGTAACGCAGCGACATTTCCGGATCCTGCTTCAGGCCAGCAGATCCATGTTGCAAGAAAATCCCAATGAAGTAGTAACCCGTCGCTACTTTTGCCTCGATCAATTGCTGACTCAAGCGCAAATGTTCTTCCCCTCGCAGCTTAAAAAAACCACGCATCGTGCCATTCTGTAAGTTGATATTAGCCTTGTAATGACCATTCTCAGCGGCGATGCGATACAAGCGTTCAATCTCAACATCGACCGTTTTGTCTTGCTTGAGTTGGTTATTTTTCTGCAACCAACGGGCGTACTGGAATAACACGTCGCTTTCAGCGGATGGGGCTGGAATTGTTTCGTGTACACAGGTGAAAGCCAACTTGGCATTAATTTCGTTTAGCTGACTCAAAGGCGCCTCCTTTGTGGGCAAAGTTAAAGCACTGCCAGTACCGCATGCAGCCAGCAACAGGCTCGATAGCAAGAGAGTCAAGCGCATCAGTCGAGGTCCTTCAGGATTTTTTCGCCGTAATAAAATTCGACAAGGGAGGCGCAAGGAACCCCGTTTTTTTTATCAGCTTGAAGATCTTTGTTTTGCCTCATGATTTCATTCCAAGCATCGAACGCCTTCTTCGGATCATCCTGCGCCCCCATCTCCTTCGTATGAAGATTCCATAACCGCCTCCGCAACGCCTGCGTAACCTCCGCCCACTCATGAGCAATATTCAACTCACTGTCCACCATCATGCTGCGGGTGTTGATATTCGCCGAGCCATGAGTGGTGAACACGTCGTTCACAATCATCAACTTGGAATGGATATACACCGGCATCCACTCCTTGCCAGCCGGTGAGTCTGGTGCCACCAGCGAGCACAGGTGCACTTTCAGACCAGGCACTTCCCGTGGGCCAATCGTTGTGTCTTCTACCGCTTTGATTTGCTCATCACGTTGGGCCTGCCACTCCTTGAGTTCCCGTTGCCCAACGTGGTCATTCCGTTCAGGTTGTGGGCGCGCACGGGCATCCTTTTTTATCTGCTCGATGCGCAACAGCTTGGTCACTGCCGGAATCGTTTCGGCGCGC
>NZ_NKRF01000132.1:0-50024 GCF_003408955.1 Pseudomonas sp. GL93 | reverse complement strand
TCGTCTACTGTTAAATCACCATGCTCGCGCGCCCAGGTGTCCCCCACCATGCATACGAGCGCACGCTAAGAAGGAAAAACCGAGCAGCCCCCCCCCACAAAAACCCCACACCCGCCCACCCCCCCGCCCCCAGCGCCCCCCCCCCACCACACCCCCCAGAAACCGGCCCCACACCCCCGAGTATAACCCCCCACAGAACCCCCCCCCCCGCCCGCCGCCTCACCTCCTCCACCACACTAAACGCCCCAATCCTCGCTACCCCCGCCCCCAACTTCGCCAACTGCGCCAATGCTTCCCCACTATTCCCTTCAATCGTCCCCGCCACCTTCAGCGAAAACTCCCGCCCCTCCACCCGAAACGGCCAATCCGGCGCCGCCCTGCGGAAGTTGAAGCGCAGGCAGTTGTGCTGCAGTAAATCCTGCGGCGTCACGGGAGTGCCATGCCGTGCCAGGTATTCCGGTGAGGCGACGATAACCTGCCCGGTAGAGCCGATAAGGCGAGCAGTCAGGGGGCTGTCAGCGAGGGGGCCGAAGCGGATGGCGACGTCGGCCTGGCCGCCGAGAATATCCACCACTTCATCGCCGAGCATCAGGTCGACGACGATGGCGGGATAGCGAGCGCTGAAGGCGGCAATCAGGGGGACGATGGTCATGCGGCCGTGGGCCAGTGCGGCGCTGACGCGCAGGCGTCCGCGTGGGGCGCCCTGGTCGGTAATGGCGTCTTCGACTTCGGCCATGTCGGCGAGGATGCGCCGGGCGCCGCGCAGGTAGGCTTCGCCTTCGACGGTGAAGGTGATGGCGCGGGTGGTGCGCAGCAGCAGGCGAGTGCCTATGCGCTGTTCGGTGCGGGTGATGATGCGGCTGATGGCCGATGGGGTCAGCCCCAACGCCCTGGCCGCACCCGACAGACTGCCGTGCTCGGCGACCATAGTGAAGACTTCCATCTCTCCCGAGCGCCCGCCGATGTCCATTTGTGCCTCCCGCGCAAAGCTGTAGTTCCCAACCAAGGGCTACTGCTGTAAAAGGCAGGATTGTAGCATTTGGCTCACAGATGAGGAGTCACCCATGCGTATCAATCCCCCCCTTGTAGCATTGTCCGTCGGTGCCTTTGGCATCGGAGTCACAGAGTTTGCCCCTATGGGCATGTTGCCCGGTATCGCCGCTGATCTTGGCGTTTCCATCCCCGCTGCGGGGCTGTTGGTAAGCGCCTACGCCATGGGCGTGTTGATTGGCGCGCCGATCATGACCCTGGCGACGGCCAGGGTGCCCCGCCGTTATCTGCTGATCGGGCTGATGGCGATTTTTACCCTGGGTAATTTGCTGTCGGCATTGGCCAGCAACTACCAGACGCTGATGATCGCCAGGCTGGTGACGTCGCTCAATCACGGAGCGTTCTTTGGGATTGGCTCGATTGTGGCCGCAAGCCTGGTGGCGCCCGAGAAGCGCGCGGGCGCTGTGGCGGCGATGTTCATGGGGCTGACCCTCGCAACCATTGGCGGCGTGCCCCTGGCGACCTGGTTTGGCGAGAACTTCGGTTGGCGTACCGCGTTCTGGGGCATCAGTGGGCTTGGCGCGGTGGTCATGGCCGCGCTGTGGTGGGCCTTGCCCAATACTCCCGCGCCCAAGGGTGGCGGGCTGATGGCGGAAATCCGTGTGCTGGGTCGCGGGCCGGTGCTGGCCGCGTTGGCGCTGACCGTGGTGGGCTCGAGTGCGATGTTTACGGTATTCACCTACATCGCGCCGATTTTGCGCGACGTCACCCACGCTTCGACCAACTTCGTCACCGGGATGCTGGTGCTGTTCGGAGTCGGGCTCACCCTGGGCAATGTGTGGGGTGGCAAGTCAGCGGACCGCTCGGTGGACCGCACCCTGATCATCTCGCTGGTGGTGTTGATTGCCGTGCTGTTGGCCTTCTCGGTCCTCATGCAATGGCCGCTGCCCGCCGCCTTGTCGATCCTGCTGTGGGGTGCTGCCAGCTTTGCCCTGGTGCCGCCGCTGCAGATGCGGGTGATGGAGGCTGCCAAAGACGCGCCTAACCTGGCTTCGGCGATGAACATTGGTGCGTTCAATTTTGGTAATGCGATTGGTGCGGCGTTGGGGGGTGCAGTGCTCAACGCTGGGCTGGGCTACCCGGCTATTTCTCTGGCAGGCGCAATCATGGCTGGGCTGGGTTTGTTGATGGTGCTGGGTTTGGGCTGGCGTGCGCGGCGTGCAGGTTTGCAGACTTGCCCGGAAGCGGTGCGAGCGTAAGCACACGCTGGAAAGCCCGATCCAACTGCCTTATAACTACGCCCTTCAGTCAAGGAGACGCGTAATGAAAACCATGGTAGTTGGCGCCAGCAAAGGCCTGGGCAAAGCCCTGATCGAGGGGTTGGGCGAAGCCGGGGATACGCTGATCGGTGTATCCCGCAGCCGTCCTGACCAGCTCAACCACAAGGCTGATGTGCAGGTGCACTGGATCGAAGCCAACCTGGCCGAACCCGCCAAAGCTGCTCAGACCATTGAAGCTTCGGTAGCCGAGAGCGGGCTGGATACTCTGATTTACAACCTGGGTATCTGGGAAGAGTTTGCCTTCGATCCGGCGTACAGCTTTTTGGCCGACAGTGATGAGCAGCTCGAAGCCATTGTCACGTGCAACATCACCTCTACTTTGTTGTTGATCAAACGCCTGCTGCCGGTGCTGCTCAACAGCGCCAACCCACGGATCATCCTGACCGGCTCCACCTCCGGCCTGCCGCAAAGCGGCCGCCCTGAGGTGGCCTTTGGTGCCTCCAAGTTTGCGCTGCGCGGGATTGCCGATGCCTTGCGTGAAGGTTATCGGCATCGTCGCCTGGGCGTGACCTGCCTGAACCTCGGTTACCTGAACACCGAAGACCCGTTGAGCGCCCCCCTCGCAGTGGCGGCGCAGCGCAGTGAAGGTCAGTTGATCCCCGTACATGACGTGGTGCAGGTGGTGCGCATGACGCTGAGCTTGTCGCCGGCCAGTTTCGTCAAGGACATCACCTTGCCGGCGATTCTGGATGAGCGGTTTTAGACGGAGAAGAACGCCTGCGGCTATCGTCTAGACTTCATACACCTTTCAACCCGAGGAGCCTTGCGATGAACAACAAGAATACGATCTGCCTCTGGTACAACGGCGATGCCCTGGAGGCAGCGACTTTTTACGCCAAGACCTTCCCAGACAGCGAAGTAAAGGCTGTACACCGTGCGCCTGGCGACTACCCGGCTGGCAAGCAGGGTGATGAGTTGACCGTGGAGTTCACCGTACTAGGCATCCCCTGCGTGGGTCTCAATGGGGGCCCCCTGTTCAAGCACAGTGAGGCGTTTTCCTTTCAGGTGTCTACCGAGGATCAGGAGGAAACTGACCGTTTGTGGCATGCCATCATCGACAACGGTGGGCAGGCGAGTGCTTGCGGTTGGTGCAAGGACAAGTGGGGGCTGTCGTGGCAGATCTCGCCGAAGGTGTTAGTCGATGCAGTTACCAGCAAAGATCCTGCCGTCGCCAAGCGTGCGTTTGAGGCGATGATGACCATGACCAAGATCGACATTGCTACCATCGAAGCCGCCATTGCCGGGAACTGAACTGTGGGAGCGCTCGAGCCTTGGCGAGACCGCGATGGCGGTGGGTCAGGCAACATAAATGCCGACAGTACCGCCGCCATCGCAGGCAAGCCAGCTCCCACATTTGGATTGCGCGCCCTCCCCCATGCGGCAAAAAAAGTCATACAACGGACGCCCGGTTGCGACACGGGCGATACCGGCCTATGTTCCAAGCCATGCTGTTTTTTTGCTGTCCCCCGCCCTACGCCCATCCCGTAACCAGGAGACGACATGCCCACGCCTTCACGTCCTGCCGTACTCGAACTGATCGGCAACACCCCGCTGGTCAAGGTCAGCCGCTTCGATACCGGCCCCTGCACGCTGTTTCTCAAGCTTGAATCGCAAAACCCCGGCGGTTCCATCAAGGACCGCATCGGCCTGGCGATGATCGACGCCGCTGAACGCGACGGTCGTTTGCGCCCTGGCGGTACCATCATTGAAGCCACCGCCGGCAATACCGGCCTGGGCCTGGCACTGGTGGGCCGGGCCAAGGGTTACCGGGTGGTGTTGGTGGTGCCCGACAAGATGTCCACGGAAAAGGTGCTGCACCTCAAGGCCATGGGCGCCGAGGTGCATATCACCCGCTCCGATGTGGGCAAGGGCCATCCCGAGTATTACCAGGATGTGGCGGCACGTTTGGCCAAAGATATTCCAGGCTCGTTCTTCGCCGACCAGTTCAATAACCCGGCCAACCCCTTGGCCCACGAAACCAGCACCGCGCCGGAGATCTGGGCGCAGACCCAGCACGACGTGGACGCCATCGTGGTGGGCGTCGGCTCGGCCGGCACCCTCACCGGTTTGACGCGTTTCTTCAAGCGCGTGCAACCCGAGCTGGCCATGGTGCTGGCCGACCCGGTCGGTTCGGTGATGGCCGAATACAGCCGCAGCGGCAAGTTGGAAACCCCTGGTTCCTGGGCCGTTGAAGGAATAGGCGAGGACTTCATCCCCTCGATCGCCGACCTGTCCAGCGTGCGTCACGCCTACTCCATCAGCGATGCCGACAGCTTCGACCACGCCCGCCAATTACTCAAGGCCGAAGGTATCCTCGGCGGCTCATCCACCGGCACCCTGCTCGCGGCTGCCTTGCGCTACTGCCGCGAGCAAACCGAACCCAAGCGCGTGGTGACCTTTGTCTGCGACACCGGCACGCGCTACCTGTCGAAGGTTTACAACGACCAGTGGATGAACGACGCCGGCCTGCTGCAGTACAAACACTACGGCGACCTGCGCGACCTGATCGCGCGCCGCTTCGAAGACGGCCGCGTGATCAGCGTGAGCCCAGGCGACACCCTGCTCACCGCCTTCCAGCGCATGCGCCTGGCGGACGTGTCGCAACTGCCGGTGCTGGTCGATGGCCAGACCCTGGTGGGCGTGATCGACGAGTCCGACATCCTGCTGGGCCTGCACCACGACGCCGCAGACTTTTCCATGACCGTCGCCAGCGCCATGACCAACACCCTGCACACCCTGGCCCCCAGCGCCAGCCTGGCCGAACTTCAGGCAGAGCTGGATCGCGGCCTGGTCGCCATCATTGCCGATGCCTCAGGCTTTTATGGCCTGATCACCCGCGTCGACCTGCTTAACCACCTACGGAGATCCCTTGCATGAGCCAGCCCGATAAAAGCGCGTTTGCCACCCGTGTGATCCACGCCGGGCAGTCACCCGACCCGACCACGGGCGCGCTGATGCCGCCGATCTACGCCAACTCCACCTACCTGCAAGACAGCCCCGGCGTGCACAAGGGCTTTGACTATGGCCGCTCCCATAACCCCACGCGCTTTGCCCTGGAACGCTGCGTGGCCGACCTTGAAGGCGGCAGCCAGGCGTTTGCGTTTGCCTCGGGGCTGGCGGCGATCTCCACCGTGCTGGAACTTCTGGATGCCGGTGCGCACATCGTCTCGGGCAACGACCTGTATGGCGGCACCTTCCGTCTGTTCGACAAAGTGCGCCAGCGCAGTGCCGGGCACCACTTCAGCTATGTCGACCTGAGCGACTTGTCGGCGTTTGAAGCGTCATTGCAGGACGACACGCGCATGGTCTGGGTCGAAACCCCAAGCAACCCGCTGCTGAGCCTGACCGACCTGCGCGCCGTCGCCCGCATCTGCCGTGCCCGCGGGATTATCTGCGTGGCCGACAACACCTTTGCCAGCCCCTGGATCCAGCGCCCGCTGGAGTTGGGCTTCGACATCGTGGTGCACTCCACCACCAAATACCTCAATGGGCATTCTGATGTGATCGGTGGTATCGCTGTTGTTGGTAACAACGCTGAATTGGCCGAACGCCTGGGCTTCCTGCAAAACTCCATCGGCGCCATCGCCGGGCCGTTCGATGCCTTCCTGACCCTGCGCGGGGTAAAAACCCTGGCGCTGCGCATGGAGCGCCATTGCAGCAATGCCCTGGACCTGGCCACCTGGCTGGAACAGCAACCGCAAGTGGCGCGGGTGTATTACCCCGGCCTGAAATCCCACCCGCAGCACGAGCTGGCCAAGCAGCAAATGCGCGGTTTTGGCGGGATGATTTCGGTGGATTTGAACAGTGACCTGGCCGGTGCCAGGCGCTTTCTTGAGAACGTCAGCATCTTCGCCCTGGCCGAGAGCCTGGGTGGTGTGGAAAGCCTGATCGAACACCCGGCGATCATGACGCACGCGAGCATCCCGGCGGCCACGCGGGCGCAGTTGGGGATCGGTGATGGGTTGGTGCGGTTGTCGGTAGGGGTTGAGGATGTGGAGGATCTGCGAGCGGACTTAGCCCAAGCCTTGGCACACATCTAACGATCAAAAATGTGGGTGGGGGGCTTGCCCACTGTAGGAGCGAGCTTGCTCGCGAAAAACCAATAGGCGCCGCGTTTATTCAGGAAACACGCGTTATCGTTGACGTTTTTCGCGAGCAAGCTCGCTCCTACAGGGGGCTCCAGGGCAGCCCCCCGCCCACATTTCAGCGCGCGGTGATGTTGGCCCGCGCCGCATGCAGCTTCTTGTAGCTGTCAATCAGGCGCAAATGCCGGTCCAGGCCTTCCAGCTTCATGCTGGTCGGCGTCAGCCCATAAAAGCGCACACTGCCGTCGACCGAGCCGATCACCGCGTCCATGCGCTCATTACCGAACATGCGCCGGAAGTTGGCCTCGTAGTCAGCCAGTTCCAGATCGTCATCCAACTCCATTTCCAGCACCGCATTCATCGCCTGGTAGAACAACCCACGCTCAACCGTGTTGTCGTTGTACTGCAGGAACATCTCCACGCACTCCTTGGCCTCTTCATATTGCTGCAAGGCCAGGAAGATCAGCAGCTTGAGTTCCAGAATGGTCAGTTGGCCCCATGCCGTGTTGTCATCGAACTCGATGCCAATCAGCGTAGTGATGTCGGTGTAGTCGTCCAGCTCGCTTTCTATCAGGCGCTCGACCAACGCCTGCAACTCCTCCTCGTTGAGGCGGTGCAGGTTGAGGATGTCTTCGCGGAAAAACAGCGCCTTGTTGGTGTTGTCCCAGATCAGGTCGTCCACCGGGTAGATTTCCGAGTAGTCCGGCACCAGGATGCGGCAGGCGGTAGCGCCCAGGTGCTCATACACCGCCATGTAGGACTCTTTGCCCATGCCTTCGAGGATGCCGAACAGCGTAGCGGCTTCCTGGGCGTTGGAGTCTTCGCCCTGGCCGGAGAAGTCCCACTCGACGAATTCATAATCGGACTGGGCACTGAAGAAGCGCCACGACACCACGCCGCTGGAGTCAATAAAGTGCTCCACGAAGTTGTTCGGCTCGGTGACCGCCTGGCCTTCGAAGGTCGGCTGCGGCAGGTCGTTCAAGCCTTCGAAGCTGCGGCCTTGCAACAGCTCGGTGAGGCTGCGTTCCAGCGCCACTTCCAGGCTCGGGTGCGCGCCGAACGAAGCGAACACGCCGCCGGTGCGCGGGTTCATCAAGGTCACGCACATTACCGGGAACTCTCCGCCCAGGGACGCGTCCTTGACCAGCACCGGAAAGCCCTGGGCTTCCAGGCCTTCGATGCCCGCCAGGATCCCGGGGTACTTGGCCAGCACTTCGGCGGGTACGTCCGGCAGCGCAAATTCGCCTTCGATGATTTCGCGCTTCACCGCCCGTTCGAAAATCTCCGACAGACACTGCACCTGGGCTTCGGCCAAGGTGTTGCCCGCGCTCATGCCGTTGCTCAGGTAGAGGTTTTCGATCAGGTTGGACGGGAAATACACTACCTCGCCATCGGACTGACGCACGAACGGCAGCGAGACAATGCCACGGGCTTCGTTGCCGGAGTTGGTGTCAAACAGATGCGAACCGCGCAGCTCGCCCTCGCGGTTGTAGACTTTCAGGCAGTAAGCATCGAGGATTTCACTCGGCAGCTCATCGTTGGGGCCCGGCTGGAACCAACGCTCGTCCGGGTAATGCACGAACGGCGCGTTGGCCAGGTCCTCGCCCCAGAACTGGTCGTTGTAGAAGAAGTTGCAGTTCAGGCGCTCGATGAACTCACCCAGCGCCGACGCCAACGCGCCCTCTTTTGTCGCGCCTTTGCCGTTGGTAAAGCACATCGGCGAATGGGCGTCGCGGATATGCAGCGACCACACGTTGGGCACGATATTGCGCCACGAAGCGATCTCGATCTTCATGCCCAGGCCCGCGAGAATCGCCGACATGTTGGCGATGGTCTGCTCCAGCGGCAGGTCCTTGCCGGCAATGTAGGTGCCCGCTGCGGACGTGGAGTTGGGCATCAACAACGCCTGGGCATCGGCGTCGAGGTTCTCGACTTCCTCAATCACGAATTGCGGCCCGGCCTGCACCACTTTTTTCACGGTGCAACGGTCGATGGAACGCAGGATGCCCTGGCGGTCCTTGTCGGAGATGTCTGCGGGCAATTCGACCTGGATCTTGAAAATCTGGTTGTAGCGGTTTTCCGGGTCGACGATGTTGTTCTGCGACAAGCGAATATTCTCGGTGGGAATATTGCGCGTCTGGCAGTACAACTTCACAAAGTACGCCGCACACAACGCCGACGAAGCCAGGAAGTAGTCGAATGGCCCCGGTGCCGACCCATCGCCCTTGTAGCGGATGGGCTGGTCGGCAATGACCGTGAAGTCATCGAACTTGGCTTCAAGCCGAAGGTTGTCGAGAAAGTTGACCTTAATTTCCATGCGGGCACACCAGAATAACGAGCTAAACAAATTGGCCGCCATTATGAAGCGTTTCGCCGGGAAGTCTCAGGGTTTTGCGTATGGGCTGCTGATCGGTGCTAATGTCCAACCTGTGGGAGCGGGCTTGCTCGCGAATGCATGCTGTCAGTTGATAAACACGTCACTGATAGACCGCATTCGCGAGCAAGCCCGCTCCCACATTTGGACTGCGTTATACCCGTTAGATAATGCTCACCACTGCCAGGACAGGCCATGGAACCGATAGCGCCGAACGCCGCATTGTTGATCATCGATATGCAAAAAGGCATGGCCGATCCCACCCTTGGGCGCCGCAACAACCCAGACGCTGAGCTGCACATACAGCAATTGCTCAATGCCTGGCGCCAGGCGCAACGCCCGATCATTCATGTGCGGCATATCTCCCGCTCTGCCGCTTCGGTGTTCCGGCCAGGCCAACCTGGCTGTGAGTTCCAGGATGCGCTGCACCCCCTGGCCCACGAGCATGTGGTGGAAAAAAACGTACCGGATGCATTCAGCGCCACGGGCCTGGAACGCTGGCTGCACCTGCGCTCGATCCAGCAGTTGGTAATCGTCGGGGTCATCACCAACAATTCAGTGGAATCCACCGCACGCTCGGGCGGCAACCTGGGGTTCGACGTGATCGTGGCGGCGGATGCCTGTTTTACCTTCGATCAAACCGACTTGTCGGGGCGGCTGTGGGCCGCAGAAGATGTGCATGCGTTGTCGCTGAGTAACTTGGCAATGGACTATGCCAGGGTGCTCAACACCGGGGAAATCCTGGCACGCCAATAACAAGGACGGCAGATATGGTTCAAGGCAAACGTATTGTGGTCATTGGCGCCGGTATCGTGGGGGCTTCACTGGCCTACCACCTGGCCGGCAAGGGCGCGAACGTGACGGTGGTCGATGCCGGCGATGTTGCGTCCGGGGTCACGGCTACTTCATTCGCCTGGATCAACACCACCCACAACGCGCCTGACCCCATTGCCTCTTTGCGCAGTGCAGCTATCCGCGAGTATCACCGCTTGGAACAGGAGCTGCCCAGCGTAAAAATTCGTTGGACGGGCGCCCTGTGTTATGGCACTGACACCCAACCGGCGATGGCTTTACGGGTCACCCGCGAGCGTATTCGCGAGCTTGAACCGCAGTTGAAAAAACCGCCCGAGCACGCGCAGTTCAAAGCCGAAGAAGGCGCGTTGGACGCGGTACGCACCACCCAGGCGTTAATAACGGGGGCCCAGGCCCACGGCGCCAAGCTGCTGACGCATACGCGGGTGTTGGGCTTCAAGACTCAGGGTTCACAGGTCACCGGCGTTGAAACCCGCCTAGGCGTCATCAATGCTGACGTAGTGGCGCTCGCCGCCGGAACGGGCACCCCAGCGCTAACGAAGCTGCTGGGTTTTCCCTTGCCGATTGACGCCTCCCCCGCGATCTTTATCCGCTACAGCGCCCCGTCCGGCATCGTGCGCACGCTTATTTCCAATGCGGCAATGGAGGTGCGCGAAAGTGCCGAAGGTATCTGGCTGGCAGCGGAAGACTACCTGGGCGATGCCGCGCACAACCAACCGGCCGCCATTGCCCTGCGCACCGCCCGCGCCATTGCGGATGAGCTCGAAGGCATCACGTCTATCGAGCCACAATTGGCCTGCGTCGGGCTCAGGCCCATGCCGGAAGATGGCATTCCCATCATTGGCGAGTTGCCAGGCCTCAGCGGTACGTATGTCTGCGCGATGCATCCCGGGGTAACGTTAGCGGCCATCGTCGGGCGGCTGGCCAGTGAAGAGATCATGGATGACAGGGCCTGCCCCGCCCTGGCCGCTTGCAGGCCGCACCGATTCTTTCCCCGCTAGAAACGGCTAAAACACCCCGGCATCTTCCAGCATTTGCGGTAACGCCTGCGGCCATACCGTATCGCTCGTCGCGCGTAGGGCCTCTGCCGACCACCAGCGATGATCCGCCATCACTTGGGCCTCCTGTACCGTCCACTCGGCCCTGGATAACGCCTCGCTGGGCGCATGCACAACGAAGTACCGCTCAACCGCCAGCACCGTTTCGCCGCAGGGTAGCATCAAGGTCACGTTGCGCTCTGCTACACATTCCCCGACGCTACTGACGGTGATCCCGGTCTCTTCGCGCAACTCACGAATCGCGGCGCAGTGAAAGCTCTCCCCCGCCTCCACGCCACCGCCCGGCGTGGCCCAGTAATCCTGGCCGGCCAGGGCGCCGTCTTTATGCACGAAGCGAAACAGCAACACTTGCTGTGCAGGGTTTATGACCAGTAATCGTGCGGCTTTGCGTTCACGCATCTGATTGATTCCTTTCTATGAGGGCCGAAACCATCCAGCTCAGAAACGCCCGTAGGCGTGTCGTAAATGCCTCGCCCTCGGCGCTCGGGTTGCGTGCTTCAAACAGGAAGTAGGCGATTTGCACGCGCATGTTCGGGTAATGCTGAACGAACAGCCCGACGTAGTCTTCCAGGGTTTGCGGCCAGGTTTGCGCATCCTCGGCTCGCAGGGTGTGGGTAGCGCGGATCAAGGCCCGCGATGCTTCCCGCTGCAGGCCAAGCCGTGTGTGTTCAGTGCTGGCCTGTTCGATACGCACCAGGTACGCCGTAAGCGCCTGTTCAAAATCGCCGTTGACCGCCAGGGCGATTGCGCGAGACGGGCGAAACGGCTCGAAGTGCAGTGACAGGTCTTCGCCCCAGAGACAGCGGCAATGATGTTTGAGCCAGAAGCCCCAACTGTTTCGGTTCTCGGGCGCCAACACCTGGGCGCGGTGGCCGATATCAAAGTCGATCTTGGTGACTTGGGGATGCCGTTGCCCCAAGACGAGTCGGGCCGACTCCAATTGTTCAAGCACGGGCGCATCCGGTGGTTCGACGAGTATCAGGGAAAGGTCAAGATCAGAAATGCCGGTCTCACCTTCGCCCCGTGCGATGCTGCCATACAGGTAAATCCCGTGCAGCCCGAGCTCAGGCCGGGACAAGGTAGCGCAAATGTCCGTCAGCAGGGGCTGGAACTCGGGTTGTATAGGCCCATCGGCGACGTTGAGGATATAGCCGTCGGCATCGATACCAGCAGGTTTTTGGGTGGTCACGGGCGATGCACCTCAATCACCAACCCTTCCTCTTCCCTCGGCACACTGAAATGGCGAGTGATCAGGTCGAACTCGGCATCGGTGGCGGCAAAGTCGTGGTCACCTCGGGCGTTGCGCGCATGCAGGCGCGCACGACAGGTGGCATCGTCCAGCTCCAGGTAATGCAGGCAGTGCGGCACCTTGGCTGCCTGGGCCAGGCCGAGTAACCATTGACGATTGGCCAGGGTATTGGCCGGAAAATCCAGCACCACATTGACGCCGCACGCCAACAGATCGATCACCAGCGGCTCAAGTACCCCACGAACCTGTTGGGCACAGCGCAGGTATTCGGCAATGCTCTGGATTTCAGCAGGGTAGAGACTGGCCAGCCACTGGTCTTCGCTGAGCACAATGGCTGCGTGCTCCGCGGCAAGGGTCTTGGCGAGTGTGGACTTACCGGAGGCGATCTTGCCGCATAACAGGTGCAGGGTTGGCATAAAACGATTCCTTGTTGTGGCCAAACAGGATGAGTCATGACGCTGGCGTCGTAAACACATCCAGGTACATCTGCCAGGAAACATCTCCATCTCTCAATGAACTTTCTTACAAATGCCATGCTCCTTTCCTATGCGAAGTCAGCGCGCCCTGAGTCCAGGGTGCAGAACGATAAGGAGCCGCCACCGACATGACTACCCTCCCCACTTACCCCGTCGTCAGGCCTGGGCCGTTGCATGGCTCTTTGCTTGCCGGCACCGTGCCGTTGTTTCTCGGGGCCTTGCTCAGTGATATCGCCTACGGCCAGACCTACCAGATTCAATGGGCCAATTTTGCCTCCTGGCTGATCGCCGGAGCGCTGGTGTTCTGTGGTTTTGCCCTGCTGTTTGCGTTGGTCAACCTAGTGCGTGCCGAACATAAGGGCGGGCGCCCGGTGGCGTACTTCCTGTTGTTGCTGGGCACTTGGGTGCTTGGGCTGGTGAACGCCTTTCAGCATGCCAAGGATGCCTACGCCATGATGCCTGCTGGCTTGGTGCTGTCGGCGATTGTCACCGTGCTGGCGATTGTCGCCACCTGGATCGGCTTGACCAACCTGCGCTCAGGAGCTGCCCGATGAAACCACTCAACACACTGACCCTGCTCAGCGCCGCCCTGTTGCTGAGTGCCTGTGGCGGCGAAGGAGACAAGACCCAGGCGCGCGGCCCTGACCCCAAACTGCCCGAGCAACAAAGCAGCCTGTTGCCGAGCATGAAGATTGCCGAGCCCACCCCGTGGGGCGATCAAAAACCCAAGGTGCCCGAAGGCTACAGCGTCACCGCCATCGCCACCGACCTTGCGATCCCGCGCCAGACCCTGGTGTTGCCCAACGGCGATATCCTGGTGGCCGAAGGCCGAGGCGGCAGTGCGGCCAAGCTCAAGCCCAAGGACGTGATCGCCAGTGTGATCAAGGCCCAGGGCAACACCAAGGTCAAGGGCGGCAACCGCATTACGCTGCTGCGTGACGCCGACGGTGACGGCACCTATGAACTCAAGACGGTATTCGCCGACAACCTCAACGCCCCCTCCGGCCTGGCATTCGCCGACGGCAAACTGTATGTGGCAACCCAGGACGCACTATTGCGTTTTGACTACGCCGACGGCCAGACCAAGGCCAGCGCCCCGCCTGTCAAAGTTACCGACCTGCCGGCGCAGATCAACCATCACTGGACCAAGTCATTGGCCGTAAGTGACGACGGGCTTCAGCTGTATGTGGGCATCGGCTCCAACAGCAACATCACCGAACGCGGCATGGAAGTGGAGATCGACCGCGCAATGGTCTGGCAGATCGATGCGGCCACCGGTGCGCATAAGCCCTACGCTACGGGCCTGCGCAATCCGACGGCGCTGACCATCCAACCGGGCTCCGGGCAACTGTGGACCGTGGTCAACGAGCGCGATGAACTCGGCCCCGACCTCGTTCCGGACTACCTGACGTCGGTGCGTGAAGGTGCCTTCTACGGCTGGCCGTACAGCTACTGGGGCCAGAACGTCGACCCTCGCGCACAACCGCAGAACCCGGCCAAGGTGGCTGCGGCGATCAAGCCCGATTACAGCCTGGGCTCACATGTGGCCGCGTTGGGCGTGGATTTTTCCATCCCTGCCATGGGTGAAAAATTCGCTGACGGCGCGTTTGTCGGCGAGCACGGCAGTTGGAACCGTGACAACCCAGTGGGCTACAAGGTGATCTTCGTACCGTTCAGCAACGGCAAGCCGGCGGGCGAGCCCATCGATTTTGCCACCGGTTTTCGCGGCGACGACGGCAAGACCCGTGGGCGTCCAGTGGGGGTGACGGTAGACCCCAAAGGCGCGCTGATCATTGCCGACGACTTGGCCAATACGATTTGGCGCGTCACGCGTAACCAATAACCGCAGATGACAGGGGCTGCGACGCCCCTGTCAGCCGTCACTCTGCAATTGTGCGTCAAGCCAGGCCAACAACGCCGTAACCTCCTCCCGACTGCCCGCCCCTTGCTGCTTGTAGACCGAAATAGCCTCGGGCAAAAACACGCTTTCAGCACAAGGCCGCACCAGCGCCCCACTCTCTATCAGCCGGCTTGCGGTACGACGCCAACCCATGGCGATACCGTGCCCTTCCACGGCGGCTTGCAACATCAGCGGGTAGCTGTCGAAGGTGGCACTGCGCACATCCCTGGCCAACGTGTGGCCGAACATCTGCAGCCACTCATCCCATTCCATCAAGTGCGGAGGCTCGGAGCTGTGGTGCAGAAATGTGCAGGGCTGTAATTCAGTCAGCGGTAACGGTTGTTCCGGGCAGAGATAGCCGGGGCTGCACACCGGGAACACTTCGTCGGAGGCGGTGAACATCAGCGTATGGCTGCCACTGGCGCGCCGGGTACTTTGCAGGGCCACATCGAAATGCCCGTCGAACTGGGTGATCGGCCGCGTACAGGTCACCACCTGGATCTCGATCTGCGGGTATTGCTGGTGGAAGGTCGCCAGACGCGGCATCAACCAATAGAACGCCTCGCATAGTTGACACAGCAGTACCACGCGATTGCGCTGCGGCGATGTTCTCAGGCTGACCGCGCCCTCACTGATGCTCTGCAAGGCCTGGCTGACCACCCGCCCCAGCTCACGCCCTTCTTGCGTCAGGAACACCCCACGGTTGCGCCGAGAAAACAGCTTGACCCCCAGGTTGTCTTCCAACCCGCGGATCTGCCGACTGACAGCCGCCTGGGTGATGTGCAACTCATCGGCCGCCTTGGAGAAACTCTCCAGGCGCGCCGCCGCTTCAAACGGCAACAAGCTGGCCAGAGGCGGTAAGGTTTTGCCAAGTGCATTCATAATCTGTGGTTATGCATCCAAGGCTGAAAACTCGTTTGTAGCACAGCCGCAGCGCTGGGCACCATGAATCTCTCACTTCATGGATCAGCCTGATGACCACCGCCCGCGCCTCACTCTTTACCGGTGTGACATTTGCCGTTGTCGCCACCCTGGGGTGGGCGCTGAACTTCATTGCGCCCTACGTCACGGGCGTCTACAGCCTCTACGACCTGATGGCCGTACGGTTCCTGATGGCCGGTGGGCTGGGCATCGTCTGGATGATGGTGTGCAGGGCGCAATTGAGTGCACTCAGCACCAGCCAGTGCCTGCTAGCCGCAGCACTGGGCGCGCTGGGTTGCCTCGGTTATGGCGTTTGCATTGCTGGCGGTGTGATGTTCGGCGGCCCGGTGCTGACGCCAGCGTTTGTCGGCATGGTCCCGGTGCTACTGGCGTTGATAGGCAACGCCAGTCACAAGACCCTGCACTGGCGCCAGTTGGTGATGCCGTTGTCCTGCCTCACAGTGGGGCTGTTGCTGGCCACAGTCAGCAGCCTCCACCTGCCCGGCACCGGTTCCTGGCTGGCGGGGTTGTGTTTCTCGCTGGGCGCAGTGGCCTTGTGGCTGGGGTTCAGCGTCATCAATCAGCAGCAACTGGCACGCCTGCCAGCCAGCGCAACTGGCCTGTGGACCGCCTTGATGCTAGTAGGCGCAGGAGGCGCGGCGCTGTGCCTGCTGCCGTGGATATACGCGCTGGGCGTGTTCCGATTGCCGACCCTTGGTGCGGCGTGGAACCAGGCATGGCCGCTGTATGCCTGGAGCCTGGGCATCGCGGTGATGTCAACGGTGGTCGGCGCCTGGGCCTGGAACGCGGCAACGCAGCGCCTGCCCATGGTACTGAGTGGCCAATTGATTGCCCTGGAATCACTCTTCGCCAGCCTGCTCGGTCTAGGCTTTCACCGGCGCTGGCCGACGCCAATGGAAGCCGTGGGCCTGGCTGCCGTGCTCGTCGGCGTGGTCATGGCGGTTCGTATCCTCCTGGCGCCGGCAACACCCGCCACACCCCATCAGACCTTAGGGGAGATTCAACCATGACCCATTCAAACGACGCACTGGCACTGCCCCACACCTTTGACTTCCACACTCAAGCCGTGCGCTGGGGCCAGCTAGGTACCCAGGGGCCGGCGCTGGTGATGGTGCATGGCACGCCGTTCTCTTCCCATGTGTGGCGGCGTATCGCGCCCTTGTTTGCCCAGCAGTACCGCGTGTTCTATTACGACCTGCTTGGCTACGGCCAGTCTGAACAGGCGCCGGGCCAGGACGTGTCTCTGGGCGTGCAAAACCTGTTGCTCGCCGCACTGCTACACCATTGGGGCCTGGAACGCCCCCACGTGCTGGCCCATGACTTTGGCGGCGCCACGGCGCTGCGTGCGCATCTGCTCGATGGCTGCGACTATGCCAGCCTGACCTTGATCGACCCCGTCGCCATGGCGCCCTGGGGTTCGCCGCTGGTGCAGCATGTGCGCCGCCATGAGCAGGCCTTCAGCGAAGCGCCGGCCTATATTCATCAGGCGATTGTGCGGGCCTATCTACAGGGCGCCGCCTTCACGCCGTTGCCTGCCGAGGTGCTGCACGCCTACGTCACGCCCTGGACAGACGAGATTGGCCAGCCCGCCTTCTATCGCCAGATTGCACAGATGGACCAGCGCTATACCGACACGATTGAAGACCGGCTCGCCGAACTGCGTTGCCCGGTGCAACTGCTCTGGGGCGAAGAAGACCAATGGATCAACGTGGCACAGGGCGACGCGCTCGCAGGTAGATTAGGTGCACGCTACCTGCGCGTCCCGCGTGCGGGGCATCTGATGCAAGAGGACGCGCCCGAGGTCATCGTCGCTGCCTTAATGACCTTTCTAGCTAGCGTCACAGATCAGTGATTTCCTTGTGGCGCGGCACCAGCGTCTTCATCACGCTCCAGGCCACCAGGTAAGCCAGAGCGCAGATGGCAAACATGATCATGTAGCCGGTATGGATGTCGTTGATGGACTTGTAATAGTCGAACACCCAACCGCCGATCTTGGTCATGAGCACGCCGCCCAGGCCACCGGCCATGCCGCCAATGCCGACCACCGAAGCCACGGTTTTCTGCGGGAACATATCGGACACGGTGGTGAAAATGTTGCATGACCACGCCTGGTGTGCCGAAGCGCCCACACCGATCAGCAGCACCGGCACCCAGAAGCTGAGGTAACCCAGTGGCTGCGCCAGCAACACCACCAGCGGGAACAGTGCAATCACCAGCATCGCTTTCATGCGCCCGTCATAGGGGGCATCGCCGCGCGCCATGAAGTAGCTGGGGAACCAGCCGCCGCCAATACTGCCGACCATGGTCATGCTGTACAGCACCGCCAGCGGCATCACGATATCGGCGCCTTTCATGCCGTATTGGGCGGACAGGTAAGTCGGCAACCAGAACAGGAAAAACCACCAAACGCCGTCGGTCATGAACTTGCCGAAGGCAAACGCCCAGGTCTGGCGGTAGGTCAACAGTTTGAACCAGGAGACTTTCTTCCCTGCGGTGCCCGTCGGGGCCGGGGTAAACGGTTGTGCGGTCTGGTCGCTGCGGATGTAGGCCAGTTCCTCAGGTGACAGGCGTTTTTGCTGTTCCGGTTTTTCGTACACGGCGGCCCACACGGCTACCCAGACAAAACCCAGCATACCGATGACCATAAACGCCGCCTCCCAACCCCACAGGCCGGCAATCAGAGGGACACAGATCGGCGCCAGGATCGCGCCGACGTTGGCGCCGGAATTGAAGATACCGGTGGCCAGGGAGCGTTCTTTCTTGGGGAAATACTCGGCAGTGGCCTTGATCGCGATCGGGAAGTTACCCGCTTCGCCAATCGCCAACACCGCCCGCGACAGCATGAAGCCGGCGATAGACACCGGGATCACCGCCAGGCCAATGGCACCACTGACGGCTGCGATACCCTCGCCCATCGGCACCGCAAACGCATGCATGATCGCGCCGGTGGACCAGATACCAATCGCCACCACGTAGGCGGCCTTGGTGCCGATCTTGTCGACGAAGCGCCCGGCAAACAGCATGGAAATGGCGTAGACGAACTGGAACACCGCCGCGATGTTGGCGTAATCGGTGTTGCTCCAGCCAAACTGCGTCGAGAGTTGCGGCGCCAACAGGCTCAGCACCTGGCGGTCGAGGTAATTGACCGTGGTCGCGAAAAACAGCATCGCGCAGATCGTCCAGCGATAGCTGCCGACCGCCTGGCCGACACGAAGGGCACTGATGGGCTCGTTCAGATTCATGGCATCACTTTTTATTTTTGTTAGATAGGACATATGTAACGTCATATGTCGTCGTACAACTATGAGTTTTATAGCGAGACGCACACGGGGTGTCAATCGCAAAGATTGCCGCTTATCCAGGATTTACGTGAAATATAAAAATGTCAGCTCTGCGCAGTTGTAGGATGACAAACCCTGAGCACTAGGCTGGGCGCTTGACCGGGGACATCATCGAGCAGGCCAAAGCGTTGCATGCCGAGTTTCTCAAGTACGCGGATCGACGCCGCATGATCGGGCCGCACCAGGCCGAAGACTTCCGGTAAAGACAGGGTGTCGAACGCCAGCGCTAGGGCATCCCGCCCCAGCTCAGTGGCATAGCCCTGCCCCCACGCCTCGACGGCCAGGCGATAGCCAAGGTTGATGCGCCGCTGCGTCAGATAGTTTAGTGGCGCAATGCCGCCAAACCCGATGATGTGTTCGGGGGCCTCTTTTCGGGCAATTGCCCACCAGCCGTAGCCGTGGGTGGTCCACTGTTGAATCCAGTGATCCAATAGCCGTTGTGCCGCCTCGAGGTTGGGCAGCGGGCCGGCAGGATTGAACAGGTTGGTTTGGGGATCGCCGAAGATCGCGAACAATCGCTGAACGTCTGCGGCCCGTGGTTGGCGGTAGGTGAGGCGCGAATGGCTGCTTGGCATATGAATGACTTCCCTGTTTTGCCTGACTGACAATGACACCCCCCTGTGGGAGCGGGCTTGCCCGCGAAAGCGGAGTGTCAGTCACTGAATCTTCGACTGAACCACCGCTTTCGCGGGCAAGCCAGCTCCCACATTTGATCTATTTTGCCGGTAGCCATGCATCGGCCTCCAGGACCAGGCATTTTTACCCCCGGGAGAAAAAATACACAAAGCGGTGAATTATTTCGTGTCCACTTGTATCTGAACTGACAGAGCGGTGCCATCGCAGCGATGGCACCTCCCCTGTTCAGCTTTTGAGTGGCCCGCATGAAACTACGTAAAAAACGCGTCAAACCCATCGGATTGAAAGACATCACCATTGTCGACGACAACAAGATGCGCAAGGCGATCACCGCTGCCGCACTTGGCAATGCCATGGAATGGTTCGACTTTGGCGTCTATGGCTTTGTCGCCTATGTGCTGGGCAAAGTGTTCTTCCCCGATGCCTCCCCCAGCGTGCAGATGATCGCTGCACTGGGCACCTTCTCCGTCCCCTTCCTGATTCGCCCGCTGGGCGGCCTGTTCTTCGGCGCACTGGGCGATAAGTACGGGCGGCAAAAAGTCCTGGCCGCCACCATCGTGATCATGTCCCTGAGCACGTTCGCCATCGGCTTGATCCCCGGCTATGCCTCCATTGGCATCTGGGCGCCGATACTGTTGCTGCTGTGCAAAATGGCCCAGGGTTTCTCGGTGGGCGGCGAGTACACCGGCGCGTCGATTTTCGTGGCTGAGTACGCCCCGGACCGCAAGCGCGGCTTCCTTGGCAGTTGGCTGGACTTCGGCTCCATCGCCGGTTTCGTCCTCGGCGCGGGTGTGGTGGTGTTGATCTCCACCGTGCTCGGTGAAGCAGAATTCGAGGCCTGGGGCTGGCGCCTGCCGTTCTTCCTCGCCCTGCCCCTGGGCATCATCGGCCTGTACCTGCGCCACGCGTTGGAAGAGACCCCGGCGTTTCAACAGCATGTCGACAAACTCGAACAGGGTGACCGCGAAGGCTTGAGCCACGGCCCTAAAGTCTCGTTCAAGGAAATCGCCACCAAGCACTGGCGTAGCCTGCTGACCTGCATCGGTATCGTCGCGGCCACCAACGTGACCTACTACATGCTGCTCACCTACATGCCGAGCTACCTGTCCCACAACCTGCACTATGCCGAAAACAGCGGCGTGCTGATCATCATCGCGATCATGGTCGGCATGTTGTTCGTGCAGCCGTTCATTGGCTTTGTCAGCGACAAGATCGGCCGCAAGCCGTTCATCATCGCCGGCAGCATTGGCCTGCTGTTCCTGTCGATCCCGGCCTTCATGCTGATCACCAGCGGCAAGACCGGCCTGATTTTCGGCGGTCTGTTGATTCTGGCGGTGGTGCTGAACTTCTTTATCGGTGTGATGGCTTCGACCTTGCCGGCAATGTTCCCCACCCACCTGCGCTACAGCGCCCTGGCCAGCGCCTTCAACGTGTCGGTACTGATCGCCGGTGTTACGCCGACCGCCGTGGCCTGGCTGGTGGAGAGCACCAACAACCTGTATATGCCCGCCTATTACTTGATGGTATTCGCAGTGGTTGGCCTGATCACGGGCCTGACCATGAAGGAAACCGCCAACAAGCCCCTGCGTGGCGCGGCCCCGGCAGCTTCTGACATGGAAGAAGCCAAGGAGCTGCTGCAGGAGCATCACGACAATATCGAGCAGAAAATCGAAGACATCGACGCCGAGATTGCCGCGCTGCAAACCAAGCGGGAAAACCTGGTACAGCAACACCCGCGCATCAATTAATAACCTGACTGTGCGTGGTCGCGGCCTGCGCCCACGCCATTGGAGCGTTCAGCATGGTTTCAAGCGTCACCGCCGCACACAGGTTACTCAGCGCAGACGAGCGCGCCGCCATTGCCGAAATTGAAGCAACCACCAACATCCTCAAGCTGGTCACCCGTCTGACCGGGATGAGATTCGCCGGCATCGCCAAGTTCACCGACCAGGAATGGATAGTGTGTTCGGCCTACGACCCGCTGCAAATGGGCATCAACGTCGACGACGTACTCGACCTTGAAACCACCCTGTGCAGTGAGTTCTGCATCAATCCGCACACCCTGTTCATTCCCCAGATCAGCCATAACGGCCGCTTTGCCTCGCGCCCGGTGGTCAAGCAATACGCCATCGAAAGCTATGCCGGCGCGCCGATCTTCCTGCCCGATGGCCGCCTGTTCGGGGCGCTGTGCGCGCTGGACTCACGGGCCATGCTGTTCGACGACCCGAACCTGCCGGAAACCCTGAGCCTGTTCGCACGGCTTATTGGCTGCATCTTCTACGCTAATCTGACCCCGGCGGATCACTGACACCCGCCCGGCCCCGCAGTGTTGCCATATCACGCTTGGGCGGCACCCCGAACAGCCGGCTGTACTCACGGCTGAATTGAGACGGGCTCTCATACCCGACTTTGAACGCGGCACTGGAGACATCCTGGTGCTCGTTCAACATCAATCGTCGTGCTTCATTCAGACGCAGCCATTTCTGGTATTGCAGCGGGCTCATCGCGGTCAGTTGCCGGAAGTGATGGTGAAAGGTCGCCGCGCTCATTTGCACCCGCGCTGCCAGTTCTTCCACACGCAAGGCCGCGTCGAAATTCAACTTCAACCAGTCGATGGCCTTGGCAATCCGATAGCCCTGCCCGTCCACCGAGCAGATCTGGCGCAGTCGGCCGGCCTGGTCGCTTTTCAATAGCCGGTAATGTATCTCGCGCTGGATCAGTGGCGCGAGTACTGGGATAGCCTCGGGCTCATCCAGCAACGCCACCAGGCGCGCGAATGCGGCCAGCATGCCGTCGGTGACCGTGCCGATCCCCACGCCCTTCATGACCGCACGCTCACGCACCGGCGGCAAGCCACCCTGGGCGATCAGCTCGGCGAGCATGCGCAGGTCCAGCTTGAACGTCAGCCCCAGGCACGGCTGCTCGGGGCTGGCCGCCAGCACCTCGGAATTGGCCGGGATATCCAGCGATGTCACCAGGAACCGGGAAGTGTCGTAGGGGTAGCCCTCGCCACCGACCCACAACTGCTTCTCGCCCTGGGCCACCAGCACGATGCACGGCTCAACCATGCACACCACCGGCGCAGCGGGTTGCTCACGCCGATAAAAGCCCAGGCCGGAGATCGGCATGGTGTAGTCGCCGGGCGACGGCGTGCGCGAACCAATCGAGTGAATCAGCGCGTTCAATGGGGTGGGAGTGGACGTCATGACAGACCCTTTCAATGCTTCATTGCACTTTACTCGCGCAAGCCACGGGCGTCGTCACCTGGCACTGAAACTCAGAGGATCAGGCAAGTAATCCACTCAAATGCACTACAGAAGCCCTGCCGTCACCCGGAAAATGTGCGGACACTTCACGAGGAACATCCCTATGAAACGCCTCTTGCTCGCTCTGGGTTTACTGGTGAGTTCTCTTTCTTCATTTGGAGCCGATATGTCTAACGGTGCGGATAACTTCTACAGCAGCGACACAGTGACGGCCGAGCCTGTCACCTTCAACAATCAATACGGCATGCAGGTCGCAGGCACGCTGTTCGTGCCCAAGCACCTTGCCCCAGGCTCAAAGCACGCAGCCCTTGTCGTTGGCCACCCGATGGGCGCCGTAAAAGAGCAAAGCGCCAACCTCTACGCCACCAAAATGGCTGAACAGGGTTTCGTGACCCTGTCCCTGGACCTGTCGTTCTGGGGCCAAAGCGCCGGCACACCACGCAACGCGGTATTGCCCGACCTCTACGTGGAAGACTTCAGCGCCGCCGTGGACTTTCTGGGCACTCGCCCACAGGTCGACCGGGAACGCATTGGTGCCATCGGCATTTGTGGCAGCGGTAGTTTTGTGATCAGTGCTGCGAAGATCGATCCGCGTCTGAGGGCAATCGCCACCGTCAGCATGTACGACATGGGCGCGGCCAACCGCAATGGCCTCAAGCACGGCATGACCTTGCAACAGCGCCAGCAGATCCTGCGCCAGGCCGCCAACCAGCGCTATGTAGAGTTCCAGGGCGGCGAAACCCTCTACACCGGAGGCACGCCGCAGAGCCTCACCGGCGACCCGGTCGGCGACGAGTTCTACGACTTCTACCGCACCCCGCGCGGCGAAGTCACCCCGGCGGGCGCCTCATCGCAAACCACCACCCGGCCGACGCTGACCAGCAACGTCAAGTTCATGAACTTCTACCCCTTCAACGATATCGAGACGATCTCGCCGCGCCCACTGCTGCTGATTACCGGGGCCAACGCGCACTCCCGGGAATTCAGTGAAGACGCCTATCAACGCGCCGCCGAGCCCAAGCAATTGCTGGTCATCCCCAACGCCGGCCATGTAGACCTGTACGACCGCGTCGAACTGATCCCCTTCGACAAGCTCACCACCTTCTTCCAGAGCCACTTGCAGTGAGGTCCGTTACCCCTCAATCGCAACGCTGGGGCGCGGTACTGGCGATGTCGCTCGCGGCGTTTGCCTTGGTCGCCTCCGAGTTCATGCCCGTCAGCCTGCTGACCCCGCTGGCCGCTGACTTGCACATCACTGAAGGCCAGGCTGGCCAGGGTATTTCCGTGTCCGGGGTGTTTGCCCTGCTCACCAGCCTGGTGATCGCTGCGGTTGCCGCGCGGATAGATCGCAAGCGCCTGCTGATGGCCTTGACCCTACTGATGATCGTCTCTGGCAGCGTGGTGGCGTTCGCACCGAATTACGCGGTGTTCATGTTCGGGCGCGCGTTGATTGGGGTGGCGATTGGCGGCTTCTGGTCACTGTCGGCGGCCACGGCAATGCGCCTGGTCGAGCCCGCCCAAGTGCCAAGGGCCTTGGCCATCGTCAACGGTGGCAACGCCCTGGCGACGGTGATCGCGGCGCCGCTGGGCAGCTTTCTCGGCGGCCTGATTGGCTGGCGCGGCGCATTTTTTTGCGTGGTGCCGGTGGCCGTGATTGCGCTGGCCTGGCTGTGGCTGAGCTTGCCGGCGCTCAAGCACAGCGGCACGGCGGCCACCGGCAATGCGCTGCGCCTGCTGAAAAACCCCAAGGTGGCCTTGGGCATGTGCGCTGTCAGCCTGTTCTTCATGGGCCAGTTCATGCTGTTCACTTACCTGCGGCCGTTCCTGGAAGGCGTGACCCGGGTCGAGGTGTCCACCCTGTCGCTGATGCTGCTGGTACTTGGCCTGGCCGGCCTGGCGGGCACGGTATTGATTGAACATTTGCTCAAGCACTACCTCTACCCGACGCTGATTGCCATCCCGTTGATCATGGCGGGCATCGCCCTTGCACTGGTGGGGCTCGGCGGTTCGGCGATTGTCACCACCGTGCTGTTGGGCTGCTGGGGCCTGGTAGCGACAGCCGCACCGGTTGGCTGGTGGACATGGCTGGCACGCACCTTGCCCGACGACGCTGAGGCCGGTGGGGGGTTGATGGTCGCCATCATCCAGTTGGCGATTGCCGCCGGCGCCACCGTCGGTGGTGTGGCATTCGACTTGAGCGGTTATCAGGCCACCTTCGAGCTGAGCGCCGCCTTGCTGGTAGTCGCCACGCTGCTGGCTTACCTGGCATCCCGGCGCCCTGCTCACGCGCCCATGGCAAGCGGCACTACTTGAAAAAATGACTCGGCGTTTTGCCAAACTGTTTCTTGAACATACTGGTAAAAGCACTGGGGCTTTCGTAGCCCAGTTCAAACGCCACATCGATGATCTTCTCCCCCACCGCAATACGCTCCAGCGCCAGCAGCAACCGCGCCTGCTGGCGCCATTGGCCGAAGGTCATGCCGGTTTCCTTGCGGAACAGGCGCTGAATGGTGGTTTGGTCCAATCCCAACCGCGCACTCCAGTCGGCGACGGTGGAGGCGTCACTGGGTTCATCCTGCAACGCCAGACAGATCGGGCTCAGCCGCGGGTCGGCAGGCTGGGGCAGCGACAGCGGCAAGGCCGGGAGAATGGCCAGTTCGTCAAGAATCAGGTGCATGATCCGCGCGTCGCGTGAATCCTCGGCATACGGCGGCTTCAAGCTCACCGAGGCCTTGATCAGTTCACTCAGCAACGGCGAGACCGTCACGGTCTTGGGCTCGGCCGGCAGGTTCGGGAAGCTGTCCGGGCGCACGAACACGCTGCGCATTTTCAGTGTACCCACGCAGCGCAGTGAGTGAACTTGACCGCAAGGCATCCAAAAGCCACGATTGGGCGGCACCGTCCATTGCCTCAGGGCCGAGTACACCACCATCACACCGCCAATGGCGTACAGCAGTTGGTGCTTGTTGTGGCTGTGTTCGGGGATCACCCAGTTTTCGGGGTAATCGGTGGCCGAGCTGATGACGGCCCAGTCGCCCTCATCGATTTCTCGCAGAAATTTATCCAGTGATTTGATCATTTCGCCCTTTTTGCGATGGTTTCTGCCCGAATTGCGCGAGACAGGCATTGGCGCCGAATCTAGCATAAACGCCGAGTCCACATGGAGTGGCGGTTCACATCACCGTCGCCCGCCTCCACGCCTGTCAGCTGCCTTGTACGGAATGCCCGCATGTCCACAGTCACAGCGTCACCCGCCGCACCTTCGACCAGCCCGCAAGTAAGCCCCTTAGTCATGCGCGTCCTGGGCGCCTGTGCCCTGGCGCACCTGATCAATGACTTGATCCAGGCTGTGCTGCCATCGATCTATCCGATGCTCAAGGCCAACTACGGCCTGAGCTTCACCCAGGTCGGCCTGATCACCCTGACCTTCCAGTTGACCGCCTCCCTGCTGCAACCGTGGATCGGCTACCACACCGACCGCCATCCCAAACCCTGGTTATTACCAGCGGGCATGGTGTGCACCTTGATCGGCATCTTGATGCTGGCCTTTGTCGGCAACTTCCCGGCGATATTGCTCGCGGCGGCGCTGGTGGGTGTGGGCTCATCGACCTTCCACCCAGAAACCTCCCGCGTCGCACGCCTGGCTTCCGGCGGGCGCTACGGCCTGGCGCAATCGACCTTCCAGGTCGGCGGCAACACCGGCAGCGCTTTCGGCCCGCTGCTGGCGGCGGCGATCATCATTCCCTACGGCCAAAGCCACATTGCCTGGTTCGGCCTGTTTGCGGTGTTCGCCATCCTGGTGCTGTACGGCTTGAGCCGCTGGTACCGCCACCACCTCAACCTGTTCAAGCTCAAGCAAGGCAGCCAGGCGACCCACGGTTTGTCCAAAGGCCGCGTGACCTTCGCCCTGGTGGTATTGGCCGTGCTGGTGTTTTCCAAATACTGGTACATGACCAGCCTGACCAGTTACTTCACGTTCTACCTGATCGAAAAATTCCAGCTGTCGGTAGCCAGCTCGCAGATGTACCTGTTCCTGTTCCTCGGCGCAGTGGCCGTGGGCACCTTTGCCGGTGGCCCGATCGGCGACAAGATCGGCCGCAAGAAAGTCATCTGGTTCTCGATCCTCGGCGCCGCACCGTTCACCCTGGCCCTGCCCTACGTCGACCTGTTCTGGACCGCCGTACTCAGCGTGGTCATCGGCTTTATCATCGCCTCGGCGTTCTCGGCCATCGTGGTGTTTGCCCAGGAACTGGTGCCGGGCAATGTGGGCATGATCGCCGGAATATTCTTCGGCCTGATGTTCGGCTTCAGTGGGATCGGCGCGGCGCTGCTCGGGATGCTCGCCGATCATCACGGCATCGAGTACGTGTACAAACTGTGCTCGTTCCTGCCGCTGGTGGGCATCCTCACGGTACTGTTGCCGTCGACCAAAGGCGTTTGATCGAAAGCCGTCATCACCTTCTGTAGGAGCGAGCTTGCTCGCGAAAAACTCACAAGCGCCGCGTTTATCCAGAAAGCACGCGTTATCGTTGACGTTTTTCGCAAGCAAGAACTAGGCGTCCCCCTCGCTCCTACAGGTTATGACTGACCCTCACACTGCGCCCGGTCTTCACCGACTCCAGCGCACAATCAGCCAGATGCAACGCATACAAACCATCGCGCATACTGGTGGGCAACTCGCGCCCCTCATTCAGCGCATCGATGAACTGCGTCAGCTCATTGCGATACGCATCCGCGTAACGCTCAAGGAAAAAATGCTGCAACGGCTCTAACGCTTCGGTGTGCTCAGCGCTCCAATGGCGTACGGTGCTGGGCCGGTGATTGTCGGTCAGCAGCACGCCGCTGGCGCCGGAAACTTCTACGCGCTGGTCGTAGCCATACACCGCCTGGCGGCAGCAGTTGATATGGCATTGTTTGCCCGAAGCGGTACGTAGCAGGACCATGACGCTGTCGTAGTCGTCGATCTGCTCCAGGGTCGGGTCCACCAGGCGGCTGGCGAAGGCGCTGACATCTACGGGTTCCTCGCCGAGCAAGTGGCGAGCAGTGTCAAAGTCATGGATGGTCATGTCGCGCAGGATCCCGCCAGAGTGTTCCAGGTAGTCACGCGGTGCCAGGCCAGGGTCGCGACTGGTGATGATCACCTGGCGCACGGCGCCGATCTGGCCGGCGTCCAGCGCCTGGCGCAGGCGCAGCATGTCGGGGTCGAAGCGCCGGTTAAAGCCAAGCATTACCTTGCCGCCCTGGCGCTCCACGGTTTGCGCCGCGCTGCGCGCCTTGGCGATGTCCAGGTCGATGGTTTTTTCGCAGAGCACCGCCTTGCCCTGGGCCACCGCAGCCAGCAACAGGTCGATGTGGGTGTCGGTGGGCGTGCCGATCACCACCGCATCGATGTCCTCGCGGCTCAGCACGGCGGCGCAGTCATACGCGGCGTCACACCCTAACTGAGTGCTCAAGGCATCGACACCTGCGCGCCAGGGGTCGGCCACCAGCACCAGCGTGGCATTAGGATGGGCGGCAACGTTGGCGGCGTGGATCTTGGCGATGCGCCCGGCACCTAGAACGGCGATACGTAGCATGGTCGAACTCCTGGATTATTATTGGATAGGGTGTTTCAGCGCTTCAGTCCGGCAGGTTGAACGGCGTGACGATCTGCACCTGTGACGGCGCAATCGGCCCGGCCTTCCATAGCCGGTGGTATTGCAGGATGTGCAGGAATACGTGGCGGGCATCGATCTGCAGGTTGTGATCAATGATCGCCGCGACTTTTTCTTCGCGCAGCAGTTGGCGGTTTTCTTCGTCAAGGTCGTGGCCGATGAATACCTCCAATGGGCGGTCCTGCGCGGCAAACGCGTCGACAATTGCGCGGTTGCCACCGCCGACGCTGTACACCGCCTTCAGCCCGGGATGCTGGTGCAAGGCTTGGGTCACTCGTTCAAAGGTGCGCTCATACACGCCGTAGCCGCCGCTGATATCCAGTACCCGCAGGTGCTCGGCGCGGCCACGCAGCCAGGCACGAAAACCCATCTCGCGCTCTTCTTCACCGCGGAACAATTCGCTGCCAATCACCACTGCCACGTCCTGAGGATCGGTCGGCAGCCAGCGCGACATCAGGTAGGCAGCGGTCTGGCCGGCCGTGCGATTGTCCATGCCCACATAGCCGATGCGCTCGCTTTGGGGCAGGTCGGTGACCAAGGTCACCACCGGAATGCCGGCCGCAATCAGCTGCTTGACGGCCAGGTTCACCGCCGGTTCATCCGCAGCCTTGAGCACCACACCCTGGCTGCCCGTGTCGAGGCAGCGCAGCAGTTGGTCGTGCATGGCCTGGGGCTCGATCTCCTCGAACAGGTGAAAACGTGGCGCGATGCGAAACGGTGCCAGGCTGGCCAATTGGCCAACTATCGCCGCCTGCACCGCCGCGCTGAAACGCTGGGGCGTGTGCATGATGACGTCCACATGGAAGGTGCGCCCCACGGCCAAGCCATTTTTTTCCTGGGATTCCAACTCCTCCAATGCCTGCTCGATACGCCGCCGGGTCTGGGCATGCACGCTGCCGCGCTGGTGCAGCACGCGGTCCACCGTGGCCTTGCTGACGCCAGCCTGGGTGGCGAGTTGCTTGATGGAAAAATGTTTTGCGCGTTCGAGCATGGGTTTCGCCTGAGGTGTATTTGAGGTCTTTTTTGGGCGTTACTGAGGTTTTGCAATGCTAATCTCAGTTTTGCCTGGCGTCGAGCCGGGCCAGCAAAACAATAAAAATTCCAGGAGAACCCTCATGCTCCACACCGATCTTGCGACCTCGTTCAGCGGCCAATACTTTGTCGTGACCGGCAGCACCCAGGGCCTCGGCGCGGCGGTGGCCCATACCCTGGCTCGCCGTGGTGCGGCCGGGCTGATCATTTGCGGGCGTCGCCGTACCGAGGGCGACGAGCAGGTTCGCCAACTGGCACAGTTGGATTGCCAGGCGTTTTTTGTCGAGGCCGACCTGGAAAAGGTCGAGGACTGCCGCGCAATCATCGAAGCGGCGCGCGTCCATTTCGGCACCTTGCACGGCTTGGTGAACTGCGCCGGCATGTCTGACCGTGGCACCATTCTCGACACCTCGCCGGAACTGTTCGAGCGCTTGTTTGCGGTGAATGTGCGGGCGCCGTTTTTCTTAATGCAAGAAGCGCTGAAGCTGATGATCAGCAGCGGTGTTGAGGGCGCGGTAGTCAATATCCAGAGCGTTACCGGCCATGGTGGGCAGTCGTTCTTGAGTGCTTATGCGGCGTCCAAGGGCGCGCTGGCGATCCTGACCAAGAACGTCGCGTTCAGTGCCTTGCGCAACCGCATCCGCGTGAATGGCCTGAACATCGGCTGGATGGACACGCCCCACGAGGATCAGATCCAGCGCCAGTACCACGGCGCCCAGGACGGCTGGCTGGCCGATGCCGAACGCACCCAACCGTTTGGGCGCCTGCTCAAGCCCGAAGAGGTGGCGCGCAGCGTGGCATTTTTGCTGTCCACTGAGTCGGGAATGATGAGCGGCGCAGTGATCGACCTGGAACAAGGCGTGGTCGGCTGCACCGACAGCAGCACCCCACAACCTCACCAGGCCCTGAGCCTTCCAGGAGGTATGTGATGTCGGCTTTCGTAACCGGCGACGCGGTGCACCTGGCCGACTTCAGCCGGATCTGTGCGCAGCGCACCAACGCCAGCGACTACCCGCTGTGCCTTGAGGTACAAGGCAATGTGCCGATCTATCAGGCCCACACCTTGCGCAACAGCGACCGCCTGGTCGTCATGAACGAACTGCATCACCTGTTCCGTGACGGGCCCGGCGTAATGGTGGTGCGCCAAGCCTATGAAGACCTGGAAGTGGTGGACCGCCACAGCCAGGTCTTCGACGCGATCTTTGCCCATGAAGCCGCCCAGGGCGTGGCCGCCGATCACTTTGCCAAGGCCGGCAGCAATGGCAGGATCTGGAACGCGCTGCAGAAGGCGGCCTTACAGTCCCCCGAATCCTTTGCCGAGTACTACGCCAACCCTCTGCTGGGGCTGATCGCCGAAGCCTGGTTGGGGCCGGGCTTTCAAGTCACGGCGCAAGTCAACGTGGTGCATCCAGGTGGCCAGGCGCAGCAGCCGCACCGTGACTATCACCTGGGTTTCCAGACCAACGATGTGATCGAACGTTTTCCGCTGCCGCTGCATGCGCTGTCCCAACATCTGACGTTGCAAGGTGCTATCGCACACTCGGACATGCCGCTGGAAACCGGCCCCACCCAGCTGCTGCCCTTTTCCCAACAGTACGCCTTGGGGTACCTGGCGTGGCGACGCACGGACTTTATCGACTACTTCCAGCAACACGCGGTGCAATTGCCGCTGAACAAGGGCGACTTGCTGTTCTTCAACCCAGCGCTGTTCCATGCCGCCGGCACCAATCGCACGGCCGATCGCCAGCGCACGGCCAACCTGCTGCAAATCTCCTCGGCGTTCGGCAAGCCAATGGAAGCCATCGACCGCGACCGCATGATGCTGGCGGTGTATCCGGTGCTGCTCGCCAACCCCAACCTGGATGCCCACGCCGTGGTCGCCTGTACCGCAGACGGGTACTCCTTCCCCACTAACCTCGACACCGACCCACCCTTGAGGGGCCTGGCCCCGCAAACCGGGCAACAACTGATGCTGCAAGCCCTCGACGAACGCTGGCCGTGCTCGGACTTCGCCGCCGCCGTGGCGCAGCTGCGGGCCAAACGCCAAGCGTGAACCGCCCTGCTTTGACAACAACAAAAACAACGGAGCACAACCATGAAGAAGCAACTCCTTGCGGCACTGTTAGTCCTTGCGTTCAGCCCTTGGGCGCTGGCGGACATTCGCATCGGCGTGAGCATCGCCCAGGTAGACGACGTATTCCTCGCACAAATGCGCGACTACATGGCCGCCCACGCCAGGGAACTGCCCGATGTCACCCTGCAATTCGAAGACGCCCAGGGCGACGTGGTGCGTCAACTCAATCAGGTGCAAAACTTCACCGCCCAAGGCATGGACGCGATTATCGTCAACGCAGTGGACACGGCCGCCACCCAGAAGATGACGCTCAATGCCCAGCAGGCCAAGATTCCGCTGGTGTACGTCAACCGCCGTCCGGAGTTCAAGGAGGTGCCAGCGGGCGTGGGCTATGTCGGTTCGGACGAGATCAAGGCCGGCGAAATCCAGATGCGCTACCTGGCCGAGAAAATGGGCGGCAAGGGCAACCTGGCGATCATGCTCGGGCTGCTGTCCAACAACGCCACCCATAACCGCACGCTGGGGGTGAAGACCGTGCTAAAGGACTACCCCGACATCAAAATCATCGAGGAACAAAGCGCCGATTGGCAGCGCGGCAAGGCGATTGACCTGATGAACAACTGGATCGTATCCGGGCGCAAAATCGATGCCGTGGCCGCGAATGCCGATGAAATGGCGATTGGCGCGGCCATGGCTATCAGCCAGGCAGGCATGCAGCCAGGCAAGGACATCCTAGTGGCCGGCAGTGACGGCGGCGCAGCTGGATTGGACGCGGTGAAAAAAGGCCAGCTGTTGGTCACGGTGTACCAAGACAACAAGGGCCAGGCAGTGGGTTCCATCGACCTGGCAGTGAAGATGGTCAAGCAGCAGCCGTACACGGCGGAACTGACGATTCCTTATCAGCAGATCACCAAGGACAACTACCAAGCGTTCCTTAATCCCTGAAGACCGCGCACTACTCATGGCAAGGGAGCTTGCGCCCTTGCCATACAGGCTTAGTTGAGCGCTCGCCGAGAAAACCCATTAACCACGATATAGAGCAACGGCCCTACCGACACAAATACTGCCGTCAGCACAAAGTACGGCAACACCGAGCCTATCGACCGCCCTCTCCCACGCGCATCCCGGTACATCCACACACACGCCAGCACCGCCATCAGGTACAGGTCAATCACCACCTGCGCCGTATCGGGCCTGGACATCAGTTCCCATCCAAATGCCAACAGTGACTGCTCGGCCGTGAACATGGTCGCCACGGTATAGACGGTAAATCCCAGCAAGGCCGCCAGGGCGATATAAGGTTTTTGCATGGTCTCTTCCTTGAAGTGCAACGTTAATCAGCGCGGTCACCTTAGCGATAAGAGGCTGCCGCTCGCAATCCTGCTGACGTCTTTCTCGAGATGTCCTGCGCGCCGCCTACGCGAAGTATGCCGCGCTGGTTTTGTGAAATATCTGTACGTAGACTGCCGCCATACCCCCAATTGAAGGCGGCGAAAAAAACGTGATGCAAGTTACTGAAGTCTCCATTGCCCAATTGCGCGCTGCGCTTGACGCCGGCCAGACCACGGCAGTTGAACTGGTGCAGGCGTACCTGGCGCGGATCGATGCCTACGATGGCCCGCAGACGGCCACTGCACTGAACGCCGTGGTGGTACGCAATCCCGAGGCGATCAACGAAGCCCAGGCGTCCGATGCGCGCCGCGCCAAGGGGCAAACCCTGGGGCCGCTGGATGGCATTCCTTACACCGCCAAGGACAGTTACCTGGTCAAGGGGTTGACGGCTGCATCCGGCAGCCCGGCGTTTGCCAAGCTGGTGGCCCAGCGCGATGCCTTCACCATTGAGCGTCTGCGTGCCGGTGGCGCTATCTGCCTGGGCAAGACCAACATGCCGCCGATGGCCAATGGCGGTATGCAGCGTGGCGTGTATGGTCGCGCCGAAAGCCCCTACAACGCCGACTACCTCACCGCGCCGTTTGCTTCGGGCTCCTCCAACGGTGCCGGCACCGCCACCGCCGCGAGCTTTGCCGCCTTCGGGCTGGCAGAAGAAACCTGGTCCAGCGGTCGCGGCCCGGCCTCCAACAATGGCCTGTGTGCCTACACGCCTTCGCGAGGGGTGATTTCGGTGCGCGGCAACTGGCCGTTGACCCCGACCATGGACGTGGTGGTGCCCTATGCGCGCACCATGGCCGACCTGCTGGAGGTGCTCGACGTCGTGGTGGCCGAAGACCTGGACACACGTGGCGACCTGTGGCGCCTGCAACCCTGGGTGCCGATCCCCAGCGTCACCTCGGTGCGCCCGGCCTCGTACATTGCGCTGGCAGCCAGTAGCGAGAGCCTGGCCGGCAAGCGCTTTGGCGTGCCGCGTATGTACATCAACGCTGACCCGGATGCTGGCAGCAGCGAAAAACCCGGTATCGGCGGCCCGACCGGGCAAAAGATCCACACCCGCGCCACGGTGATCGAACTGTGGCAAGCCGCGCGCCAGGCATTGGAAGCGGCGGGTGCCGAAGTGATCGAAGTGGATTTCCCGCTGGTGTCCAACTGCGAAGGCGACCGCCCCGGCGCACCGACGGTGTTTACCCGTGGCCTGGTCTCCAAAGAGTTCCTCCACGATGAGCTGTGGGAACTGTCTGCATGGGCCTTCGATGACTTCCTGCGCGCCAACGGTGACCCTAGCCTGAACCGCCTGGCCGATGTGGACGGGCCAAAAATCTTCCCTCACGACCCGGGCACCCTGCCCAACCGTGAAGACGACCTGGCCGCCGGCATGGACGAATACGTGCGCATGGCCCAGCGCGGCATCACGCCGTGGGACCAGATCAGCACCGTGCCCGATGGCCTGCGCGGCCTGGAGCAAACCCGGCGCCTGGACCTGGAAGACTGGATGGACACTCTAGGGCTCGACGCCGTGCTGTTCCCCACCGTGGCCGACGTAGGCCCGGCGGATGCCGATGTGAACGAAGCCTCCGCCGACATTGCCTGGAGCAACGGCGTGTGGGTGGCTAACGGCAACCTCGCCATCCGCCACCTGGGCGTGCCCACTGTCACCGTGCCGATGGGCGTGATGGCGGACATCGGCATGCCGGTGGGGCTGACCTTCGCCGGGCGTGCCTATGACGATTCGGCGCTGTTGCGCTTTGCCTCGGCGTTCGAAGCCACCGGCAGCAAACGGATGATCCCGCCGCGTACGCCACCATTGGCAGCCAGCTAAACGCGGTCACCTGTGGGAGCTGGCTTGCCTGCGATGGCGGCCGTTCAATCGACAGAGATGTCGAATGTGCCGCCCACAGGTAACTACGATGCGAAGCGAGCCGCTCTTGATCTTGATCTGCTTTTGATCTTGATCTCAGGCGCCCCGTTAAACCACGCTGGCCGCACGCAGGCTTGAATTCGTGGGTAACCCGGCAGGACGCCGGGTTAGCCGCCCCGCGCCATGGATGGCGCGTGGTGGCGGCCCACGGATTCAAGCCTGCGTTCGGGCACACCGAGCCTAGGCGAGGTGCCGAGTGGTTGGGCAAGAGCGTTTTGCTTACTTTTGCGCTGTTCAAAAGTGAGCCGCTGTAAAAGCGGAACCCTAAGTAGCCGTTACCGTAGGAATGGATATGTACTCGGTATTACGGTGTCGACTGTGAGGCCGTTTTCGCAGGCAAGCCAGCTCCCACAGTTGGATCATGGGGTGTCAGGTAGATAGGCGTCTCCTGGCAGGCCGCCATCGCAGGCAAGCCAGCTCCCACATTTTGCCCGTATTTCAAATCAAGCCCTGTGGCTAGGTCTTGACTCACCACGCCACCACCTTGCGCACCTTCACCAGCGCCTCACGCAGCGCCGCCATGGGCACCGAACCCAGGGCCAGGCGCAGTGCATGGGGCACCTGGGCCGAGACCGCGAACGGTTCGGCGGTTGAAACAGAGATGCCTGCGCGCTGCAAGGTCATGGCGACCTGATCGGCGCGGGCGTCTTGCGCCAACGGCAGCCACAGAAAGTAGGATGACGGGTGGCTGATGGTCTTCACACCGCTCAGCACCTGTGCCGCCAACGCCTGGCGAGCCTGGGCATCCGCGCGCTTTTGCGCCTCCAGTTGCGCCACCGTGCCGTCTTCGAGCCAGCCCACCGCAATCGCGCTCATCACCCCCGGCACGTTCCAGGTGGTGGCCATGATCGTGCGTTCCAGGCCGCTTACCCAAGCCATAGGCCCAGCGATAAAGCCCACGCGTAACCCGGTGGCGACACTCTTGGACAGCCCGCCGATGTACACCGTGCGCTCCGGTGCGAGGGTCGCCAAGGGTGGCGGCGCTTCTTCGGCGAGAAACGCATAGGCGCCATCCTCGATGATCATCAGGTTGTGCTGCCGGGCGAGTGCCACCAAGCGCTCGCGCTGCGCCAGGCTCATCACCCAGCCCAATGGGTTATGCAGGGTCGGCATGCTGTACACCGCTCGCACCGGGCGCTGGCGACACAGGCTGTGCAGGTGGCCCAGGTCCGGGCCGCTGGCGGTGACGGGGATGGCGACGATTTCCAGGTGCAGGGTTTCGGCCAGTACCTTGAAACCCGAATAGGTCAATGCATCCACCGCGACCACATCCCCAGGCTTGAGCAAGGTCATCATGCTCACCGCCAGGCCATGCTGGGCGCCGCTGACCACCAGCACCTGCTCGGCTGGCACCGTCAGCCCTCGGTTCAACAAGTGCCGGGCCACGGCGGCGCGCTCGTGCACACGCCCGGCATGGGGCTGGTAGCGCAGCAGCGCCTCCAGGTCGCCAGACAGGGCGAGTTGGCGCAACGCCGTGCGCAGCAGCTCGGCCTGACCCGGCAAAGACGGGTAGTTGAAATTCAGGTCAAGCAAACCCGCCGCAACCGTCATCTGCCCACTGCCCTGCCCCGGTGGCAAGGCAATCTCACGCACGAAGGTGCCGCGCCCGGTTTCGCCACTGACCAGGCCCATGGCTTCCAGCTCGCTGTACACCCGGCTGGCGGTGACCAGCGCCAGGCCATGCTCGGCGGCCAATTGCCGATGGGTAGGCAACCGCGTGCCGGGCTGCAATTGGCCGCTGCGGATGGCCTCGGCGAAGGTATCGACCAGCGTCTTGTAGCGCGCACGGGGCATAAGGATGTATCCATGACAATTTTTTGATTGTCTTAATCTTCAATCCTAGGATGCCCAGCACGCAACTGCCATTTTCGGACAGGTCCCCCATGGAACGCACTTCTCCCCTCGCCACTCTGGACAGCAGCACCCAGGGTTGGATCAACGGCTTTATCGGCGTAGTGATTTTCAGCGGCTCGCTGCCAGCCACGCGCCTGGCGGTCATGGAATTCGACCCGGTGTTCCTGACCATGATCCGCGCCACCCTCGCTGCACTACTGGGGCTGTGCCTGCTGGGGTTATTCAAGGAAAAACGCCCCACGCGCCAGCAATGGGCACCGCTGGTAATCGTCGCGCTTGGCGTGGTGATCGGCTTTCCACTGCTGACGGCCCTGGCCCTGCAGTACGTGACCTCGGCCCACTCCATCGTCTTTATCGGCCTGCTGCCACTGGCTACGGCGGTGTTCGGCGTGCTGCGCGGCGGTGAGCGGCCGAGGCCGGTGTTCTGGTTGTTTTCGATCCTGGGCAGCCTGCTGGTGATGGGTTATGCCGTTGCACAAGGTTTGAGCGCCGCACCCGCGGGCGATGTGCTGATGCTGTTGGCGGTGCTGGTGTGCGGCCTGGGGTATGCCGAAGGCGCCAAGCTGTCGCGCAGCCTGGGCGGCTGGCAGGTGATCTGCTGGGCGCTGGTGGTGTCGCTGCCGGTGGTGGCGCCCTTGAGCCTGCTGCTGGCGCCGTCCACCCTCAGCGGTATCAGTTTGCCGGCGTGGTTGAGCCTGGGCTATGTGGCGTTGTTCAGCATGTTGATCGGCTTTGTGTTCTGGTACCGCGGCCTGGCCCAGGGCGGGATTGCCGCGGTCGGCCAGTTGCAGTTGCTGCAACCGTTCTTCGGCCTGGCGCTGGCAGCGGGTTTGCTGCATGAACAGGTCAGCCTGGGCATGGTGCAGGTGACGGTGGCGGTGATCGGCTGCGTGGCCGGGGCGAAGAAGTTTGCTCGCTGACCCCTGGCCTGCTAAATAGAGGCGTCGCCCAAAAAATAACAAGGACTCTGCATGCACAGCGCTTCTCTCCAGGACACCACGGCGCCGGAAGGCATCTGCTACGGCTGCGGCAGCAGCAACCCCCATGGCCTGCACATCAAGAGCCGCTGGGATGACGATGGCGTGCACGTCATTGCCGAGCATCAACCCGAGGCTAAATACAGCGGCTGGCCAGACTTGGTCTACGGTGGCCTGATCGCCATGCTGGTGGACTGTCATTCCAACTGGACCGCCATGGCCTACCACTACCGCGCCGAACAGCGTGAACCTGGCAGCCTGCCGCGCATCGATTGCGTCACCGGTAATCTGGGGATCAAATTCATCAAGCCCACGCCCATGGGTGTTCCCCTGGTCCTGCGGGCTCGGGTCGAAGGCGAAGTCGGCCGCAAAAGCCGTGTGGTCTGCGAAGTGTATGCAGGCAGCGTGCTCACCGCCGTCGGCGACTCGGTGTTCGTGCGCGTCGACACCGGGCAACTGGCCGCTGCCGCCCATGGCCGCGAGGTTTGATCCTGGTCTACAGTGACGGCAACCGCTAATCGAGGACTGCACCGATGACTCGTCTGACCGCGAAAGACTTTGCTCCCGAACTGCTGGAACTCTACGACGGCTACGCCCACGGCAAGATCAACCGCCGCGAATTTCTCGACCGCGCCGCGCTGTTCACCCTCGGTGGCCTCACCGCTTCGGCATTGCTCGCGGCCCTGAGCCCCAATTACGCCCTGGCCGAACAGGTGAAGTTCACCGACCCGGATATCGTCGCCGACTACATCACCTACCCCTCGCCCAAAGGCAACGGCACCGTGCGCGGCTACCTGGTACGCCCAGCCAAGGCCGCAGGCAAGCTGCCCGCCGTGGTGGTGGTGCATGAAAATCGGGGCCTGAACCCCTATATCGAAGACGTCGCCCGACGCCTGGCCAAGGCCGGCTTTATCGCCCTGGCCCCGGACGGCCTGACCTCGGTGGGCGGCTACCCTGGCAATGATGAAAAAGGCGTGGCACTGCAACAGACCGTCGACCCGACCAAACTGATGAACGACTTCTTCGCCGCCATCGAATGGCTGATGCACCACGACAGCAGCACGGGCAAAGTCGGCATCACCGGGTTCTGTTATGGCGGTGGCGTGACCAATGCAGCGGCGGTGGCCTACCCGGAACTGGGCGCGGCAGTGTCGTTCTACGGGCGCCAACCCGACGCCAGGGATGTGCCGCGCATCAAGGCGCCGATCATGTTGCATTTCGGTGAGCTGGATACGCGCATCAATGAAGGCTGGCCAGCGTATGAGCAGGCATTGAAGACCGCAGGTACGACGTATGAGGCGTTTATCTACAAAGGCGCCAATCATGGTTTTCATAATGATTCGACGCCGCGCTATGACGAAGCAGCGGCGAACCTTGCCTGGGAACGCACCCTGGGATGGTTCCGCAAATACCTCGTGTAGGAGCGAGCTTGCTCGCGAAAAACGACAACGCTAACGCGGGTTTCCTGGATAGACGCGGCGCCTGGGAGTTTTTCGCGAGCAAGCTCGCTCCTACATAATATGGAGGCCTGCCCCCCAAAAATGTTATCCAACACTCGCCTGCAACCACCCCTTGAACGCCACCATCGCTGACGTCTCAGCCCGCGACTGCAAGCGCGTCAACCAATAGCTGCCGGTGGTGATGCCCACCTCGAACGGCTGGCGGATCACATCGTTCTCCAATTGCCGCGAGAACATACGGGCTGGCGCCAGTGCCACGCCGGCACCTTGCAACGCGGCCTCCATCATTGCCAGCGAGGAGTCGAACACCACGCTGCGCGGCACCCGGGTATCGCTGGGCAAACCGGCGGCCTGGAACCACAGGTTCCACTCATCGGCACGGTAGGAACGCAGCAAGGTATGCTTCAACACATCAGCCGGGTTGCGCAGTTGTTCGGCAATTTGCGGCACGCACAACACCGTCAACGGTGCCTCAAGCAACGGGCACGCATCGGTGCCGTGCCACGCGCCGGCGCCAAAGCGGATGGCATAATCCAGGCCCTCGGCGGCGACATCCACGCGGTTGTTGTGGGTGGACAAGCGCAAGTCGATCAACGGGTAGCGGCTGTGAAAATCCGCCAGGCGTGGCAACAACCAGCCCACCGCAAAGGTACCGACCGCCCCCACCGTCAGGACTTCGCGGTAATGGCCGCCTTCAAACTGATCCAAGGTCAGGGCGATACGGTCGAAGGCGTCACGCAGCACGGGCAGCAGGGATTCGCCTTCGCTGGTGAGCATCAGGCCCCGAGGCAGACGCTTGAACAGCGTGACGTTGAGTTGCGCTTCGAGACTTTTGACCTGATGACTGACCGCCGCTTGGGTCACGCATAACTCGATGGCCGCACGGGTGAAGCTCAAGTGGCGCGCCGACGCTTCGAAGGCGCGCAAGGCATTGAGCGGCAGGTGGGAACGCAGCATGGCATGACCCAAATTTTTCTAATGGCTGGTGCGAGATATCATCGTTTGCCCAGGCCCGGAAATCCACCTACATTTGCCACGCCTGCGCAGGCCACCATCGCCACTGCCTTATTTACATGGAAGCGAAGCATGAAACACACCGTGAAAAAATATGCGATTTCAGCCTTGCTGCTCGGAGCCGGCAGCTGCATGGCCGCCACCGATATGCGCCAGGTCGTGGACAGCCACGTCACCCCCTTGATGAAACAGCAAGGTATCCCCGGCCTGACGGTCGCGGTGGTCCAACACGGCAAGGTGCAATACTTTAATTACGGCGTCGCCGCCAAGGACACCCAGGCACCCGTCACCGAAAACACCCTGTTCGAAATCGGCTCGGTGAGCAAAACCTTCACAGCCACCCTCGGCGCTTATGCCCAAGCCATCGGCAAGCTAAAGCTCTCGGACATGGCCAGCCAACATCTGCCCGCCCTGGCCGGCAGTGCGTTCGAGCGCATCAGCCTGCTACAACTGGCGACCTATACCCCCGGCGGCCTGCCGCTGCAGTTTCCGGATGAGGCCGATAACGCCAGCACCATGCTCGGCTATTTCCAGCACTGGAAGCCCGCTTACGCCCCAGGTGAGCAGCGCTTGTATTCCAACCCCAGTATCGGCCTGTTCGGCTACCTGGCAGCGCAAAGCCTGGGCCAGCCGTTCAACGTCGCCATGGAGAAAAACCTGCTGCCCAAGCTTGGCCTGACCAACACTTATGTCAGCGTGCGCACCGACAAAGCCAGCCAATATGCCCAAGGCTATGACAACCAGCAAAAACCCGTGCGCGTCGGCCCCGGCGCCCTGGACAGCGAAGCCTACGGCCTCAAGACCAGCAGCCAAGACCTGGCCCGCTACGTGATCGCGAACCTGCACCCGCAAACCCTGGAGCAACCGCTGCAACAAGCCATTGCTACAACTCACACCGGCTACTACACCGTCAACGGCATGACCCAGGGCCTGGGCTGGGAACGCTACCCCTACCCCATCGCCCTGCAAGCGTTACTTGACGGCAACTCCACACCGATGGCGATGCAGCCGCACAAAGTCACCTGGCTCAAACCCGCCCAGGCGCAGCCTGCCAACGTGCTCTACAACAAAACCGGCTCCACCGGCGGTTTTGGCGCCTATGTGGCGTATGTACCCAGCAAGGACATGGGGGTGGTGATCCTCGCCAACAAAAACTACCCGAATGCCGAGCGGGTGAAAGTGGCCTATGCGATCTTGAGTGCGATGGATAACTGAAGCAGCAAACACCCCAAGGGCGGGGGTTTGCCTTAGAGTTCGCGGTGCACGTTTGAAGATCGCCGACCTCTAGGTACAATCACCGCCCTCTCCCACTCCCCCAAGGATCCGCCATGTCCGGGCTTGAACTGTTCGCCGCCGCCCTGGGGGTGATCGCCGTTTGGCTGACGGTCAAACAAAACCCCTGGTGCTGGCCCATCGGCCTGGTGATGGTGCTGCTCTACACCTGGGTTTTCTTTGAGGTCAAGCTCTACTCCGACATGCTCCTGCAAGTGGTCTACGCGGCCTTGCAGGTCTACGGCTGGTGGCAGTGGACCCGCGCCGGCGAGGTCAAGCAGGGCCGCCAGGTCACTAGCCTGGGCGTGCCGGCGATCATGGCCAGCCTGGCTGTTGGCGCCGTCGGCAGCCTGTTGCTGGGTGCCGCCATGGCCCATTGGACCGACGCTGCCCAGCCCTGGCTGGACGCCGCGCTCACCGGGTTCAGCCTGGTGGCGCAGATGTGGATGGCGCAAAAACGCGTGCAGTGCTGGGCATTATGGATCGTGGTGGATGTGATCTTCGTCGGCCTGTTCCTTTACAAAGGCCTCTACCTCACCGCCGCGCTCTACGCGCTGTTTACCGTGATTGCCGTGCAAGGTTGGCGCGAGTGGCGCGCCGACCCGGCGTTGCACGCATGAAAGTGGTGGTATTGGCAGGCCCCGAATCCAGTGGCAAGAGCTGGCTGGCGGCGCAGTTGCACGCGCACTTCGGCGGGGTGATGGGGGGGGAATATGTGCGGTACTTCATCGATCAGCATCAGCGCGACACCACCCTGGCGGATATCCCGGCCATCGCCGAAGGCCAGTTGGCCTGGGAGGATGCCGCCCGCGCCAAATGCCCCGCATTGCTGATCCTCGACACCCACCTGCTGACCAACAGGCTCTGGAGCCAGACCCTGTTCGGCGACTACCCCGGCTGGCTTGATGACGAACTCCTGGCGCGGCATTACGACCTGCACCTGCTGCTCTCCCCCGAAGACGTGGAATGGAGTGCCGACGGCCAGCGCTGCCAACCGGAACTGGCGGATCGCCGGGCGTTTTTCCAGGCCAGTCTGGAGTGGATGCAGGAGCATCAGCAGCAGGTGGTAGTGATTCGCGGGGATTGGGAGCAGCGCCGCCAGGCTGCATTTACCGCCGTCAAGCAGTTGCTCGCCCTCCCCCTGTAGGAGCGAGCTTGCTCGCGAAAAACCGGAGTGCGCCGCTGTGAATCAGGCACCCCGCGTTATCGTTAACGATCTTCGCGAGCAAGCTCGCTCCTACACCAACGGTGTGAAGCCTTAGTAACCCAACGACAAGCCCGTATTGCGCCGCGGATCGTTCGCCCCATAGAAACGGTTGTTACCCACCGGCTTGCCACCCAGGGACGGCGCGCCTACCAGAATCGCGGCCAGGTGGTTAGCATCTTGCGGGCCGGCGAACGTGTGGCCCCAGCTTTCGAGGATCTTCTGGGTGTCCGGGCTGACCGCAAAGGTCTCAAGGTTAGTGGTCTGCGGCATCCATTGCTGGTGGAAACGCGGCGCGTCCACGGCTTCCTGGATGTTCATCTTGTAGTCGATGACATTCAGGATGGTCAGCAAGGTAGCGGTAATAATGCGACTGCCCCCCGGTGTACCAACCACCATCACCGCCTTGCCGTCCTTGGTGACGATGGTCGGGCTCATCGACGACAGCGGCGCCTTGCCCGGTGCGATGGCGTTGGCTTCGCCCTGCACCAGCCCGTACATATTCGGTACGCCGACCTTGACGGTGAAGTCATCCATCTCATCGTTGAGGATCACCCCGGTCTTGCTCGCCATCACCCCGGCGCCAAACCAGTCGTTGAGGGTGTAGGTCACCGAGACCGCGTTACCCCATTTGTCGACGATGGAATAGTGGGTGGTGTTATTGCCTTCGTGGGGCGACACGCCCGGCTTGATCGCTTGGGAATCACCGGCCTTCTGCGGTTCGATCGCCGCGCGCAGCTTGGCCGCGTAGTTCTTGTCCAGCAGGTGCTCGATGGGGTTCTTCACGAAGTCCGGGTCACCGAGGTAGCTGTTGCGGTCCACGTAGGCGTGGCGCATCGCTTCGATCTGGTAGTGCAGGCCCTGGGCCGAGTGATAGCCCAGGTCGGCCATCGGGTAGCCTTCGAGGATGTTCATGATCTGGCAGATCACCACACCGCCCGAGCTGGGTGGCGGCGCCGAGACCACATGGTAGCCACGGTAGTCGCACTCGATGGGGGCCAATTCGCGGGTTTTGTAGGCGTCGAGGTCGGCCTGGGTGATGATGCCTTTGCCGGCCTGGCTGGAATCCACCACCGCCTTGGCGACCCAGCCTTTATAGAAACCGTCGGTGCCCTTGGCCGAGATTTCCTTGAGGGTCTTGGCCAGGTCCTTCTGTACCAGCTTCTGGCCTACCTGCATCGGCTCGCCGTTATGCAGGAAGATGCCACGCATATCCTGATCTTTTTCGAACTCACCGGTGGCGGTGTGCAACAGGTCGATATCGCCCTGCTCCAACGCAAAGCCGTTTTCCGCCAGCTGGATCGCCGGGGCAATCACCTGGGCGCGCTTGAGGGTGCCGTATTTGCTCAGGGCCAGCTCCATGCCGGACACCGTACCCGGTACGCCAACCGCCAAATGGCCTTTGGCGCTGAGGCCTTCGACCACATTGCCGGCCTTGTCGAGGTACATGTCGGCCGTCGCCGCCAACGGGGCTTTTTCGCGGAAGTCGAGGAAGGTCTTGCGCCCGTCCGCCAGTTGCACGGTCATGAAGCCGCCGCCGCCCAGGTTACCTGCGGCCGGGTACACCACCGCCAGTGCGTAACCTACCGCCACCGCCGCATCGACCGCGTTACCACCAGCCTTGAGCACATCGACACCCACGTGGGTTGCCAGGTGCTGGGCCGTTACCACCATGCCATTTTCACCCGCAACCGGGGCTTGGGAAGCTGCGTGCACACCGCTGACCGTCAATACCAGCGCGGTGGCAATCAAGGTGTGGCTGAAGGGTTGGTATTTCATCCATGGCTACTCTGATTATTGAGATGCACCAAAATAGCCCTTCGCTGATTCAATCCCCAGCGCAGTGGCGTTTTTATTACAGAACTTGTCGGTCACGGAACGCACGCCGCTGTGCTAGGCGGCAATCAGCTCTGGCCTATAAAATTAATGGCGCTAGAATCGGCGCCATTCTTTTACCGCCGCCCTGATACGAGCCTGTCCATGAGCTTTGATTTCGACACCCTCCACCCACGCTTCGATACCGGCAGTACTAAGTGGAGCCGTTACCCGCAAGACGTCCTGCCGATGTGGATCGCCGACATGGACATCGCCGCGCCGCCCGCCATCTTGCAAGCCCTGCACGCACGCCTCGACCAGCAGATTCTCGGCTACAGCGTGGCCGGCCAGGACGTGCGCGACGCTATCGTTGCTGACCTGTGGGCCAAGTACGCCTGGCGCGTACAGCCCGAAGAACTGCTGTTCCTGCCCGGCGTGGAGCCTGGCTTCAATATGGCCCTGCACGCCTTCGTCCAGCCTGGCCAGGCGGTGGTGCTGCAAACCCCCAACTATCGGCCGATTCGCCTGGCGCCCGGCAACTGGAACCTGCCACGCATTGAGGTGCCTTTCGAGCAGGTCAACGGCGAATTCCTCACGCCCCTGCCGGCGATGCGCCAAGCCCTAAACGGGGCCGGAGCCCTGTTGCTGAGTAACCCGCACAACCCCATCGGCAAAGTGTTTCCCCGTGAAGAGCTAATGGCAGTGGCCAATGCCTGCCTTGAAACCGGCGCATTGATCATCAGCGACGAAATCCACGCCGAGCTGTGCTTTGACGGCCGTCGCCACATCCCCACCGCCAGCCTCAGCCCAGAGATTGCCCAGCGCACCATTACACTGATGTCGGCGAGCAAGGCGTATAACGTGGCCGGCCTGAAGACCTGCTTCGCCGTGGTCCAGAACGCCGAGGTGCGCGAGCGCTTCAATCAGGCGCGCTGCGGCATGGTCGACAGCGTCAGCCCCCTGGGCCTGGAAGCCCCCCGCGCCGCCTACAGCGAATGCACCGACTGGCTCAGCGCGCTGGTGCAGTACCTGCAAGCCAACCGCGACTACCTGCTTGACGCGGTAAAAACCCGTCTGCCCGGCGTGGTGATGCATGCACCACAGGGCACCTTCCTGGCGTGGCTCGATTGCAGCGCATTGGGCCTGGAAGACCCGCAACGGTTCTTTCTGGAACAGGCCAAGGTGGGCCTGAGCGCAGGGCTCGAATTTGGCGATGACAGCCAGCAATTCGTGCGCCTGAACTTCGGTTGCCCACGGGCGATGCTGGAGGAAGGCGTGCAGCGCATGCAGATCAGCTTACAAAACCGCTGACGCTGGCCGGAACCGCATAGGAGGCTTTCAACACACACCAGGCTTAGCCGCCCGTTGTGCCATTGAAATCCTCCCGGAGCCGACCGCCGATGATCCTGCCGCCACGCCCCTTCTCGCCGACTGCCTGGAATTTCAAGCCCGCCGCCGACGATCCTCCTGCGCAATTGCCTGTTCACTCGGTGCAGCCTCTGCAATCCCCGCGCGAACCAACATTGACGCAATCGATAGCCCGCCAGAAAGCCCGCTACCGGCAACTGCTGCAAGCCACGCATGCTGCGTTGCCCAGGGTACGCGACGAAGCCAAACAATGGGCGCAAGCGATGGTCTTGAAGTTGACCGGCCTCAAGGTCGATGCCGACACCCTCTTCCTGAATCGCTTCCAGCAGGCACAAAGCGCCAATACCGTCACCGACTGGGAACATCTGGGGGAAGAGCCCACCGTTTCCCAAGCACTGCCGGATGCACTGTTGAGCAACTTCAACGAACACGACGCGCTCCCCGGCGTGCTTGACCAGCAAGCCGGCTTGTACACCGTGGGCCGCGGGCAAAGTACCCTAGGCGGCTATGGCGCCCATAACCAGTTTGCACTCGCGCCTTCCCAACTGATGCATGAAAGCTGGAAAAGCGACTTTCAGGCCCACATGACCGAAAAGCTCGAACGCTTCTGGCGCGACCATGGCGATGACTACCGAACCAGCCTGAAAGGCGAGTTCGTCTATCAGGCCCGCGAACAGCTCAAGGCCTACGAGCGTGCCTCACCCGCCGAGCGCCTGAAAATACCGGCCGAGCAACGCTTTACCCGTGATGACTACCGCCTGGTGATGGGCGCGGCCAGCAACCTGCCGCTGGATGAGAACCAGCCCCTCACCGTGGATCAACTGCGTGCGATGGCGCCAGTAGAAGGCCGGACACTCATCCACGTGTTCGATATCAACGGGCTTGCCGCTCACGACATCCTGCGTTTCACCGCCACTGATTACGGCAGCCACGGGCAATTACGTGATCGTCGAGACGGTGTGCAAGTCCTGTATATGCCAGGGCATAAGCCGGCTTTCCTGCGCTTTGATTCACTGGACGCGATGGACCAATGGGTGGCAGAGCAAGGCCGGCATGCCGATACGCGCAAGGCGCTGGAGTCGCACTTCTCCTTACGGGATCGACAGGACAGCGACCTGGGGTTCTGGAGCGATTTCAAGTCCTTCATCACCGGTGACACGCGCTCGAACAAAGGCGCGGACAGCGCCATTCGCTACCTGGCCAGCGGCTACTGGGACACAGTGGAAGGGACCGTTATCGACAGCGCCAATGTGCGCATTCACGGCGACGTGTTCAGCGTGATCAAAGACGCCACCCGCGAACGCATGTCCCGCGATGCAGACGTCATGATCAAGTCCAACAGCGAAGTCACCCGCGATACCTGGCTTAATGATTTGACGGTAGCCGCGGGCCTGGCGGCCAAGTTCGCAGTGATTGGCGAACCGGTCGCGGTCGGTTTCGCGGCGGCCACCGGCCTTGTAGAAGCCGAATTGGGTGTCGAGCAATCGATCACGGGCGACACGCAGGAAGAGCGAAAACATGGCAGCACTGCCGCACTGGATGGCGCGCTCAATGAGCTGTTTGCCATCGTGGGCGGTACCGTGAAGGAGCCTGCCTTTGAGCAACCGGCCACGATCCCCCTGACCCGCGAGCTTTTCAGCGACGGCCGGCAGGCGATGGTCATCGAACACCCGTTGAGTCCCAGTGCCTACACCCTGCCGCGGGCCAATGGCTATGACCTTGTGGACCGTGGTCGGGTATATCGCTACCTCAATACGAGACCTGGCGAGCTGACCGATCTGCAAGCAGCAGAACACGCCAAGCCCTTGGAGGACTTTGAGGCGCTTTGCCCTGTGCCCGCTCCGGGTGGGCGGGTGCGACGCGGCATCCAAGACGAGTGTTTCGTTAAACTCGTCGCCGACCTGCCCAAACCCGAACAACGCCTGCAGGCCCTGGAGCACGTGCGGTTGTTTCCGTCCAAGGCAGGGCTGTTCACGCGCGAGCGCACGGTGGTCTATGAAAAACGCCTGCACAAAATGGTCAAAGGCGACACCGGCCCCCAACTGGTGCCCGTCGCCAGCGGCGAACGCATCACTTACAAAGCACAAGTGCACGGCCAACTCGTTGACGACCCCGATTTCGGCTTTTACGCAGGCGATAGCGCCGACACGCTTGCTAAAGATACCCGGGTGGTCAAGCTCGGCAGCATCAGCAATGCCAGCAATGATCAGCGCCAGCTCAGAGGCGTGGTCGTCACCAGCGGCAGCCAGCGTTACCTGGTGGTAGAGGCAGACACCGCCGAGTTCTATTACGCACCGCTGGATAACACGCAGACGCGGGATATCCGGTTCAAGAAATGCGGGCCTCTAGAATTGAGCCTTGCACAAGGGTACCGCCAGTTTCTGAGTGCCAACCACGGTGTGCAGGCCCTGAATGCCGACTTTGTCGCGCTGGCTCCGCTCAAAAAAGCCTTCAAGCAGCTGCAGCGCGCAGGTTTTAGCAAAGCCGACATCGACGATTTGAAGCGCCACTGCAAGGGCATGAACCCTGAGCAGAAGCGCGAAGTGGTGTACCGGCTGCAGCAGGCCAACGCCATCGTGAAACCGGATGTGGCCTTGCGCCCCCATCGTGTTTCACCGTTGCAGACACCGGCTGGCTTTGAGCGTTGGCCAGAGAAACAGCAAAACCAGTTTTACGCGCAAAGTGCCAAAGACCGTGTGAGCCAAGCCCTCAAGGCCACTGGGCTGGGGCCTGGCAACCAGGTACATTCGGCCGCAGACCTGGCCAGGGCCGACGCGGCCACGCTCACCCTGGGCTGGTTGCGGCGCACCGCCAACCTGAAAGCCCCCAATGCCGGCGACTTGATCATGAAAACCGGCGCAGGCAATTGCGGCGAAATGGCCATCCTGGCCCGGGACCTCCTCAACAAAAGTGGTGCAAGGGCCGCCGAGTGGCAAGCCGGCGATGCACACGCCTTTACCGTGATCGGTGGCCCCCAAGGCCCTGCCCGCCCGACCCTGGACTTTTCCGAGCCAGCGTGGGCGAACGCCTGGATTGTCGACCCGTGGGCTGGCATCGCCTGCCCGGCGGCTGATTACACCCAGCAACTACACGCCACCATGGAGAAATGGGCCAAGGCCGGCTGGAAAATTCGTGACGGCATCAAGCGCAACATGAGCCCCCTGGACCCGGACTGGATGGACAGGCTCATCAACCAACCCAAACACCCCTACTGCGCTGAACCGCAGGCCGAGAAGCCAACGCCAATCCTGCCAAGGTTGCCGCTCAAGCCCGCCAATACCGTGCAGGTGGCCATGGGTGAAGCCACGACACTCACGAGCGGCAATGAAGCGCTCTGCACCCGCAGCCTGACCGACTGCTCGGCCATTGCGGTGCTCACCGACTGGGACGGTGCGCGTTACCAGGCCCGCACGCTGATGCACCTGACCGGCAGCAACCTGGAGCTGGGCCTGCGGGGCGGCAATACCCAAGCGCTGCTGGACCGATTGAACGCATCACTGAACAAAGGTGGGCAGGTCATCCTGGTAGGCGGGATCAATTCAGATTCAGTGCAAGGCATGGCCACCACCATCGGGCAATCGTTCCAGGGCGAACAACCGCTCAGGACACTGCTTCAAGCGCGGCCCGGCGTCAGCGTCACGCTGGCCAGCTCGCTGGGCATCACGGTTCATGCCGATGGTACGTTCGAGCTGATAGAAGGAACCGGCAAAGGTGTAGTGCCCGAGGATCAGGTCAGGGAGATCTTCAATCGAATTGACTGAGGTAGCTGCCCACCCCTTTCCCTGACCCTATTGGGCGTTTACAACTTGGCGATGGACACTTCAGTCGATTTCACGAAGGCAATCACTTCACTGCCCACCTTCAATTCCAGGTCACGCACCGAGCGCGTGGTAATCACCGACGTCACAATGCCCGAGGCGGTCTGCACGTCAATTTCCGACACCACTTCCCCCAGCAGAATCTCCTTGATCACACCTTTGAACTGGTTGCGCACGTTGATCGCTTTGATGGTCATGTCGGCTTTCCTTTTGGCTGTTGGGTCAATCCGCACGAATGCGCAGGCCCTCAAAATGCGCTGCCGGATAAAATATTAAAAGGAATAAATACCTATTTATTTATTCCATAACGACATATTAACAATTATGGGTCATGCCCAGGCCACCGCTGAATCTATATATGGCAGCGACCTATGACCGCACATCTTGTGCGTTGACCAACTTTGTTACACCCCATATAGTGTGCCCACAAACAGATCAGACCACTACATAGTGTGCAGCGCCGGTATTTACCGACCACACTACGCGCAGTATTTCAATGCCTTGTAGCCTGCAAAAACATTTATTTTTCGAGTACCAGGAAGGAGTATTTCCATGCTGAGTTGGGATGAAGTCGACAACGAAGACACCGGTGCAGCGGTGATCAAAGGCGCCAACGCCGGCCACGCCACCGAAGCCAACATGGACCGCCTCGACGGTGCCGGCGCCGCTGCCGCCGTGGAAGCCCGCGCCGTCACTGCCAAC